>NZ_LZSZ01000035.1:0-560 GCF_001665645.1 Mycobacterium sp. 852002-30065_SCH5024008
GTGCCGTTGTCGTTTGCCCAGTCGCGGTTGTGGTTTATCGATCAGTTGTTGGGCCCGTCGGCGGTTTACAACATGCCTGTGGCGCTGCGCCTGGACGGGCAGTTGGATGCGGAGGCGTTGGGGGTGGCGCTGGGTGATGTGGTGGGCCGCCATGAAAGCCTGCGCACCGTCTTCCCCGCGGTCGACGGAACCCCTCACCAGGTTGTAGTGCCGCCTGGGCAGGCCGATTTCGGTTGGGCCGTGGTGGATGCCAGCGGCTGGCTGCCCGAGCGGCTCGAGGAGGCCATCGCCGCGGTGGCGGGGTATCGGTTTGATCTGGGCGTCGAGATTCCGTTGCGGGCGCAGCTTTTCCGGCTCGGCGCAGATGAGTATGTGTTGGTGGCCGTGGCGCATCATATCGTCGCTGATGGCGGGTCGATCACCCCGCTGATACAGGATCTAGGCACCGCCTATGCCGCCCGCTGCGCCGGTCAGGCCCCGGGTTGGGTGCCGTTGGCGGTGCAGTACGCCGACTACACGCTCTGGCAACGAGACCAGCTGGGCGACCTCAGCGACCCGTC
>NZ_LZSZ01000036.1:0-731 GCF_001665645.1 Mycobacterium sp. 852002-30065_SCH5024008
GCTTCCAGCAACTCGGCCTTGTTCGGAAAGTAGTGGTACAGACTGCCGCTGGTCATGTCGGCGGTGCGGGCGATCTCACGGATGGTGGCCCGTGAGTACCCCGCCGTGGCCACACAGCGCATGGTGGCGACGACGATCCGCCGGCGGGTCTCCTCGCCGCTGGCGCCGACCGGGCGTCCACGCTGCGCCCGCGTCACCGTGCTCTCCCCACTCGCGCGTCCTGTCCGCCGGCTCTGAGTGCCCGGCAGGTCGAATATAATCGAGTGATCGATTAGTTTGGGCTTCCGCGCGGAGGTGCGCAGTGTGTGATGGACGGACCTGCGGCGGGTTCCGCGCGGCATGAGCGTCGCGCCGTCGCAATTGGGCCGCCCGGTGGGCGCCGACGGGGAGCAGACCCGCGCTCGGATCATCACCGCGGCGATGCGGTGTGTGGCCGAGATGGGCTACTCCCGCACTACGATTCGCGAGATCGCCCGGGCCGCCGACATGACCAGCGCCAGCCTGTACAACTACTTTCCGAACAAGGCCGAGTTGATCAAGGCCGCGATCGCGGCACGCACCGATGTCGCATTGCCTCGACTGCGGGCGGCCGCCGCGGGCGCCGGGACCGCCATCGATCGGATCGAGGCGGTGCTCGACGAGTCGGGCCGGCTCATGCGCGAGTACCCGGATCTCGCCGCCTTCGAGTGGGTGATCCGCGCCGAGGGCGTGGCCGACGTCGATGCGCGGCT
>NZ_LZSZ01000037.1:0-64776 GCF_001665645.1 Mycobacterium sp. 852002-30065_SCH5024008
CCCGTACACCTACCCGGAAAACCTGCCGCGGGTGAACGCGCGCGGCGGCCCGGGGGGCGCCCCCGGTTGCTGGCAGCCCATCACCCGACACCTTTGGCCCGCACCCGAATTGGTGATGGACACCGGGAACAGCATCGCCCCCTACAACCACCTCGACACCGGATCGCCGTACGCGATCGAGTACGTCTGGGGCCGCCAGGTCGGGGATAACACGATCAATCCCTAGAACTGGGCCGCGCAGAATGCAGAATGTCTTGGTGCTGGCGCGCAGGGACCGTTGACGTGCCGGGGTTCGGCTTCCACACCCTGGCGCTGCTGACCGCGATCGGATTGGCCGGTCCGCTGCTGGCGGCGCTGCCGCGCCTTCGGATACCGGTGATCATCGGCGAGCTGGTCGCGGGCCTCGTCGTCGGCCGGACCGGTTTGGGCGTCGTCGACGTCACCAACCCGACGTTTCAGCTGCTCGCCAACATCGGCTTCGCGTTGGTCATGTTCGTCGTGGGCACCCATGTCCCGGTCGGCGCCACCGCACTGCGCGCATCGCTACCGCAGGCGCTGGCGCGGGCGGCGCTGGGTGGCGCCGTCGCGGTGGCGCTCGGGGCCGGGTTGGCGGCTGCCTTCGGCACCGGCCATGCGGCGATGTACGCCGTGCTCATGGCCTCGTCGTCGGCGGCGCTGGCGCTGCCGGTGATCGATTCACTGCGATTGCAGGGGCCGCAGGTGATTGCCGTTACGGCGCAGATCGCTATTGCGGATGCCGCCTGTATTGTCTTGCTGCCGCTAGTGATTGACCTCCGACATGCGCCCACCGCCGCGCTCGGCGCGCTGGCCGTGGCCGCGTGTGCGGGGGTGTTCTACGTGCTGCTGCGCGCCTCCGACGCCAAGGGCTGGCGCCGCCGGATGCACGTTTACTCCGAGAATCGCCGGTTCGCACTGGAATTGCGCACCAACCTCATCGTGCTGTTCGCCCTGGCGGCGCTCGCCATGAGCACGCACGTGTCCGTCATGCTGGCGGGCTTCGCGGTGGGCCTGGTGGTCACCATGGTCGGTGAACCGCGACGGTTGGCGCGCCAGCTGTTCGGAATCACCGAGGGGTTTTTCAGCCCGCTGTTCTTCGTCTGGCTGGGCGCTTCCCTACAGGTGCGCGAGCTCGGTGCGCACCCGAAACTCATCCTGCTCGGCGTGGGACTGGGGCTCGGGGCCGTGCTGGCACACTGCGCCGGCAGGCTGCTCGGCCAACCGCTCACCCTGGCGGTGCTCTCGGCCGGGCAGCTCGGCGTGCCGGTGGCCGCGGCCGCCATCGGCACCCAGGAACACCTGCTCTTCGCGGGCGAAGCGTCGGCGTTGATGTTCGGCGCCTTGTTGACGCTTGCGGCCGCCTCGGTCGCAGGCGCGTTCGCGTCGCGGAGCCAGGTGACCAATGGCCCTCCCGCCGCGGGACCTCCGCATCCCCGAAAGCACGACTGAAGCACCTGCCGCCCGGTTGCGTTCGGCCCTGTGGGCCGGACCGGGGGAGTGGTCGGATGTATTCCAGGCTCGATCAAGGAGGCCGTGATGAGGTTCACAACACGACGGCACCACCTGCGAGCCGTGCCGACCCCGATGATGTACCGCGTCACCGATCGTTTGCACGGCGGACGCACCGTCCGGGTGCCCGGCCATGAGATCGCACCCATCGTCACGGCATGGCTGGCGGAGCTTGGCGCCCACAGCCCCCTGGTCGACGAGCTGGCACGGGCGGCGTGCCTCGGCGACTGGTCGGTGGCCTACGCCATCGGCGATCGGCTATCCGTCGACGTGAGCGTCGCGGCGGCCGCGTAGCTATGCGATTGGCCCAAAGTCCCTCGGGCTAGAGCCGTCAGGCTCTCGTCGGGCCGGCAGCGATCCGCAATCGTAGGTAAGACGAAGAAATACCGAAGGGAAACGACCGCCATGAACACTCGATTTCCGGATGCCGGCACGGTCCGGACGGTCTTGAGTCTGGCATCTCGGGCGCCTTCGGTGCACAACACCCAACCCTGGCGGTGGCGGGTGGACGCGACGAGCCTGCACTTCTACTCCGACGCGAGCCGGCAACTGCCCAACACCGACCCGGATGGCCGGGACCTCATGCTGAGTTGCGGTGCGGCCCTGCATCACTGTGTCGTCGCGCTCGCGGCGGTCGGGTGGCTTTCCAAGGTGACTCGGCTGCCGAATCCCGCCGATCCCAGCCACCTTGCGGCCATCGAGCTTTCGCCACACCGCGCCGACTCCGTCGACATCGCGCTGGCCGCGGCGATACCGCGGCGGCGAACCGACCGGCGCTATTACAGCTCCTGGCCCGTGCCGGTGGGCGATGTCGCCCTGATGGCGGCGCGGGCGGCTCGAAGCGGGGTAACGCTGTGCCAAGTCGAAGACCTCGACAATCTGCGGAAGATCGTCGCTCAATCCATCCGGGACCACATGAACCAGGATTATCTCGCCGAGCTCACCGAGTGGAGTGGCCGCTACGCGTCGGTGGCCGGCGTCCCGGCGCGCAATACGCCGGTGCCGGATCTCACGGCGAAGATTCCGGGCCGGGTCTTCGCCGGCCCGGTGCTCCCCATGCCGCCGGACTCGTCGTCGGCCGACGACAACGCCGTCGTCCTCGCGCTGGGCACCCGCAACGACGACCGCCTGGCCCAGCTGCGTGCCGGTGAGGCGACCAGCGTGGTGCTGCTCACCGCGACGTCACTGGGGCTGGCCAGCTGCCCGGTCACCGAACCGCTGGAGACGCCCGAAACTCGCGCGGCGGTCCAGTCCGACATCTTCGGCGACAGCAGCTACCCCCAGATGCTGCTCCGGGTGGGCTGGGCGCCCATCAACGCGGACCCGTTGCCGGCGACACCGCGGCGCGAGCTCTCCGACGTCGTCGAGTGGATGACCGATCAACACCACCAGGTCGCCCTCTGAACCGGCGAATCCACCGAAACGGTTGCGGCGCAGAGGACACTATGGAGACGTTCACCTGGGACCCCAGCCGTTGGCGGATCGCTCGCGTTTTCGGCCGTAACCCGTTGCTCCGCCGCGCGGACCGCATCGAATCGTTGGTCATGCTGGTCGCGGTTGTCGTATCTCTGATCGCCGTCCCGGTCGGCGGCGTAATCGGCGCGGTGACCTACGGCGCGCGGGATGGGGTGTACACCCGGGAGGCGCACGAGCGGCACCGCGTGATGGCGACGATCGTCGATGCCCTGGTCGAGGATTTGGGTGTCGTTGTCGTGCAGGCGAAGTGGCCCGGGCCGAGCGGGGAGCGCAACGGACCACTGGTGGTCACCGAGCAGGCCAAGGTGGGCGGAACCATCGAGATGTGGGTGGACGGGGACGGCAATCCGGTGGATCCGCCCACCCCGACCTGGCTCGCCATTGGCGAGGCGGTCGGCGTGGCGGTGGTGACAGCGCTGGCGGTGACGATGACGATGGCGGCACTTGTGGCGGTCGTCCGGTCCCGGCTGGATCGCGCTCGCGACGGCCTGTGGGAACGCGACATCAAGTTCCTCGCGGAGGCCTCGTAGCCGATGACCGCATTGCCAAAGCCCTATACAGCACAACCGAACCGGCGGATGATGGGTCGATGAGCGTCTACGGCGAGAACCCCGGTGCCGCATGGTTTGACACCGCCGGACTGCACCGCCTTGTCGAGGTCCTGATCGAGCGCGGATACCGTGTCATCGGTCCGACGTTGCGGGACAACGCGATCGTGCTGGACCAACTGGAGTCCGCCGCCGACCTGCCGCGGGGATGGGGCGTCGACGTGGCGCCCGGGCAGTATCGGGTGCGCAGGCGTGACGATGACGCGGCGTTCGGGCACTCATCGGGGCCCCAGTCCTGGAAGCAGTTCCTGCACCCGCCACGGCGCCGGCTGTGGTCCGGCACCCGGGACGGGTTCAGCACCGCCGATTCTGACGAGGAGGTTCCACGGTACGCGTTCCTGGGCGTGCGTGGGTGTGACTTGGCCGCGATCGCGACGCTCGACCGTGTCCTTGGCCGGGGCCAGTTCCCCGACAACTCCTTCGTCCGCCGGCATCGCCAGATCTTCGTGGTCGCGGTGAATTGCACGGAGCCGGGCGGCCTGTGCTTCTGCACCTCGATGGGCACCGGGCCCGCGGCCGGACCGGGCTACGACTTGGCCCTGACGGAGCGGTCCGACGGCGACGGTGTGACCTACGTGGTCGAGGTGGGCACCGACGAGGGTGCCGAAGTCCTTGCGGCCGTTCCCCATCGGGTTGCCGACGATGCGGAGATCGGTTCGGCGCACGCCGCGGTGCAGGCCGCTTCGCACCGGATGGGCCGGGCGATGCCGGACGCCAACCTGCGCAACCTGCTGATCGAGTCGCGCGAGTCGCCGCAGTGGGAGGAGGTCGCCAGCCGCTGCCTGACGTGCGGCAATTGCACGATGGTGTGCCCTACCTGCTTTTGCACCAGCACCGAGGACGTCAGCGATCTGACCGGTGAGCATGCGGAGCGCTGGGAGAACTGGGCGTCGTGCTTCGAGCCCGATTTCACCTACATCCACGGCGGCGGCAGCGTCCGCCAGTCCGGCTCCTCGCGCTACCGCCACTGGCTGACCCACAAGCTCGGCACGTGGCACGACCAGTTCGACATGTCGGGGTGTGTCGGCTGCGGGCGGTGTATTGCCTGGTGCCCCACCGGGATCGACATCACCGAGGAAATGAACAAGATGGCCCGCGATGACTGACGCTGCGGGCGCCCTCGCATCGGTGATGGCGCCGAACCCGTACCGGGTGCGCAGCCGCGTCGTCGAAAGCCCCGACTCGGCAACGCTGTGCCTGGAACCGCTCGGCGAAGTGCTGCGCGCGCCGCAACCCGGCGAGTTCATGATGCTCTACGCATTCGGCGTAGGCGAAGCCGCGATCTCGATCAGCGGCGATCCCACCGTCACCGACGGCTCGATCACGCATACGGTGCGAGCGGTCGGCGCGGTGAGCCGCGCCCTGCACGACGCGCAGCCGGGGAGCATCATCGGTGTCCGCGGCCCCTTCGGCACGACGTGGGGGCTAGCGGAAGCCGTAGGGCGGGATCTGGTCATGGTTGCCGGGGGCGTGGGCCTGTGCCCGTTGCGCCCGGCGATCCTGGGCGCGCTGGCCGACCGGGCGCGCTACGGCAATGTGACGCTCATCGTGGGCGCCCGGTCGCAGGCCGACTTCGTCTTCGCCGCTCAGCTCAAGCAGTGGTCGCACGACCCGCAGATCGAATTGCATTTGATCGTCGACGCCCAGACATCGGGGTGGCACGGCGAAGTCGGCCTGGTCACCGATCCGCTGGGGCGGCTCGTCCTGGATCCCGATCGCACCAGCGCATTCCTGTGCGGGCCCGAGCCGATGCTGCGATTCGGTGCGGAGGCCTTGCTCGCGAAAGACGTTGCGGCTAAGAATATCCGAGTCTCGCTGGAGCGGAACATGCAGTGCGGGGTCGGGATGTGCGGGCACTGTCAGCTGGGACCGCTGCTGCTGTGCCGTGACGGCCCCGTCGTCGGCTACGACGTCGCCGGCCCGCTGCTACGGGTGAAGGAGCTGTGATGACCCGACCCACCTTGGCTGTGTGGAAGTTTGCCTCGTGCGACGGATGTCAACTGACCCTGCTGGATTGCGAGGACGAACTGCTGCTTCTCGCTGACCAAGTGCAGATCGCCAACTTCGCCGAGGCCTCCAGCGCGATCGTGGCCGGTCCGTACGACGTTTCGCTGGTCGAGGGTTCGATCACCACCCGGCACGACGAGCAGCGCATCCAAGAGATCCGGCGGCAATCCAAGGTTCTGGTCACCATCGGGGCGTGCGCGACGGCGGGGGGAGTGCAGGCGCTGCGCAACTTTGCCGACGTCGCCGAGTTCGCCTCCGTCGTCTATGCCAAGCCGGAATACATTGACACGCTGGCAACCTCGACGCCCGCATCGGCGCACGTCAAGGTGGATTACCAGGTGCCGGGCTGCCCAATCGACCGGGGCCAGCTGCTCGACACCCTGGCGGCCCTGCTGATCGGGCGCAAACCCCGGCTGCCGGCCAAGACGGTGTGCACCGAGTGCAAGCTGCGCGGGACCACGTGTGTTGTTGTCGCCGACGGTATTCCGTGTCTGGGGCCGGTCACGCACGCCGGGTGCGGGGCGCTTTGCCCCAGCCATCATCGCGGTTGCTACGGCTGTTTCGGTCCGTCCGCGGCGCCGCAAACCGCGACGCTCATCCCGTTGCTGCGCCGCGACGGAATGTCCGACGGTGACGTCGACCGGGTGTTCTCGACGTTCAACGTCGCCACGTTCGCCGCCGAACGGAGCAAGTCGTGACTCCATCGGAACGCACGCTCAGCGTCGGGGCCTTGACCCGGGTGGAAGGCGAAGGGGCGCTGCACGTCACGCTCAAGGACGGCGCGCTGCAAACCGTCCAATTGAACATCTATGAGCCGCCCCGATTTTTTGAAGCATTCCTGCGAGGACGCGCCTACACCGAGCCGCCCGACCTGACGGCACGCGTCTGCGGCATCTGCCCGGTCGCCTACCAGGTCAGCGCCTGCAACGCGATCGAAAGCGCCTGTGGCGTCGAGGTGGATCCAGAGCTCGTCGCGCTGCGCCGGCTGCTGTACTGCGGCGAATGGATTCACAGCCACATGCTGCACATCTATCTCCTCCACGCACCCGACTTCCTCGGCTACCCCGATGCGATCGCGCTGGCCCGCGACGAGCGCGAAATAGTCGAACGCGGCCTGCGATTGAAGAAGGCGGGCAATGCGCTGATGGACTTCGTCGGCGGGCGGTCGATACACCCGATCAACGTGCGCCTGGGTGGGTTCTACTCGGTGCCCAGCCGGTCGCAGTTCGCTCCCGTTGCCGAGCAGTTGCGCCGGGCGCTCGACGACGCGGTCGCGACGGTCGAGTGGGTGGCCGGTTTCGACTTCCCCGACCTCGAGCTCGACCATGAGATGCTGGCGCTGAGCCAGAACGGCCAGTATCCGATCGAGAACGGCGTCATCGCGCGCAGCGCCGGGGAGGCGTTCGCAGCGGTCGACTTCACCGAGCACGTGCGCGAGTCGCAGGTGCCCCACTCCACCGCCCTGCACGCGACGCTCGACGGCGGCCGCTACATCACCGGCCCCTTGGCGCGCTATAGCCTGAACTCGTCGGCTCTTTCACCGATCGCGGCCCAGGCGGCCGCGGCGGCCGGGCTGTCGGCCGGGTGCCGAAACCCGTTCCGCAGCATCATCGTTCGCGCCGTGGAGGTCGTCTACGCGATCGAAGAGGCGCTGCGGATCATCGACGGATACGAGCGGCCGCCACGGCCTTTCGTCGACGTCCCGGCCCGGGCGGGAACCGGGCACGGCGTCAGCGAGGCGCCCCGCGGCCTGCTGTATCACAGCTACGACATCGATCATGGCGGGCTGGTCTCCGCGGCGACGATCATCCCGCCCACGTCGCAGAATCAGGCCGCCATTGAATCCGATCTTGCCCGGGTGGTGTCCGACAACCTCACCTTGGACGATGCCGCCCTGACGGCCCTGTGCGAGCGGGTGATTCGCAATTACGACCCGTGCATTTCCTGCTCGGCGCACTTCTTGACGCTGACGGTGCAGCGACGATGACCGAGGGTGCCGGCAGGGTTGCCGTCATCGGGCTCGGCAATTGCTACCGGCGTGACGACGGCGTCGGCGTCGCCGCTGCGATTGCAATAGAACGCCTCGCCTGGCCGAACGTCGTTGTGCATACGGGCATTGCAGAGCCGTTGGGCGTTCTCGACGCATGGACCGGGGCGGAGCTGGCCGTGGTCATCGACGCGGCGGTCGTCACCCCGGCGACCCCGGGCCGCGTCCATCACTACCAGCTGGACGACGTGCCCACCCAAGCCGAGGGGTTGAGCTCGCACAGCATCGATATCGGTCGCACCCATGCGCTGGCTCGAGAGCTCGAGCGGGTACCCGACGCGGTGGTGGTCTTCGCCGTCGAGGCGGCGCACACCGGCCCGGGCGACGGGCTGACCCCGGTGGTCGCACGAGCTGTGCCGGTGGTGGTCGGTATGGTGGCCGCCGAGATCAATCGCTTTCGGTCAGCGAAGCGATCGCGGCACACAGGCTCGCGGTGATTTCGGCGGCGATCGCGATGAGGGCCGGCTCACCGGTCACCTCGACCAGAAGCCCGGGATCCATCGCCTCAACGATCACCGTGCCCGGGTCACCCGGGTCGGCGCGCACCAACACGTTGCACGGCAGCAGCAGCCCGATCTCTCGATCGACACCGATGGCGCGATATGCCACAGCAGGATCGCAGGCGCCGAGGATCAGGTAGTCCTCCATCTCGACACCAAGCTGAATCTGGACCTTCGCTCTGACATCTATTTCGGTCAGCACGCCGAATCCGTGCTGTGCAAGGGCTTCTCGAGTGCGCGCCGCCGCGTCGTCGAACCGGGCCGCCACTCTGGTTGATAATCCCGCGCTCACCGATAGGCCATCCGTCAGGAAATCAGTCCGGTTCCCCGTACCGCCGCTGGAAGGTCTATGTGCTTGCCGCAGTTCGGGCAGAACTGCTCGCTCGGGTGGTGCTCGGCCCCGCAATGTGCGCAGAAGTGCGGTTCACCGGCACCCAACTCATGCTTGGGCATCAGACGAAGCGGTTGTACGTCGGGTACCGCGGGGACGCGACGATGGAGCCTGAGCCCCAGGTAGGTCAGGCCGGCGCCGAGGCCGAGCACCGAAACGACACTGATGACGATGTACCGCAACAAATTTCGGCCGCTCAGCGCGGAGGAATCCCCGTACTGCTGGCGCAGGTTGACCGCGGTCGTCTTGAGGTCCTCCAGACCGGGGTAGCCGGGCGACATCGCCAGAGCCTGGTCGAACTCGTCGATCGCGTCGGTGTAGCGACCCGCATAGAAGTCGGTCAGCCCTTTGCGGTAGAACCGGTCCGCGGGTCCAAGCGCCGGCTTCACACCCTTGCCGGCCAATATCGCGGCGACGCCGTCCACCGGCGTGATGAAGTTGAACGGCTGTGTTTCGTTGACCGGGGCGAAGCTGTTGACGCCGACCACCTTTCCGTCCAGCCCGACCGTCGGGCCACCGCTCATGCCGTCGGTCATCGCGGCGTCGATTTCGTACTCGGGATTGGATCCCGCGAGGGACTTCTTGCTGACCTTGCCGCTCTTGTAGGTGGGATCGAGCGAAGGGCCGGTGATGTTTTGGGTGCTCTCGGGGAAGCCCACCGCGAGAACGGGCGTCCCGATGGTGACGTCGGCATCGGTGGCCAGTTCCGACGACGGCAGGTTGTGCTTGGGGATCTTGAGGAGGGCGGCGTCGCCCTTCCCCATGGGCCGGAAGTCGGCGACGTTGGCGGTCAACTTATCCGCGAGTTTCGTTCCCGTGCCCGATATCAGCGCGATGTTCACGTGGGGGCCTTGGCCTGGTGTGTCGCCTTCGACCTTCGCGTTCTTCTGCAGCCAGTCCAATGTGACCGCCGGATCGCTCGACTCGGGCGCATCCGGATGCTCGCTCTGGTATTCGAGGGCGGCCCGTTTGAGTATCAGGAGGGTGGCGCTCGCCGGGTCGACGCAGTGGCCCGCGGTCGCCACCCAACCGTCGGGGTTGACGACGAAGGCCGTGCAGTGCCAAGTGGCCAGGAAAGGCATGCTGGAACCTCGCCCGAATTGCGACAGGACCTCACCGCTGGGCAGCCGGACCAGCCCGTAACCTTCACCGGCGAGATACATGATGGACGGCCGGATCAGAGCCGCGGCCCGCTCCTCGGGCTTGGCTTGCGGACGCCCGTTGTCGGCAGCCGCCATGCCCGCCGGTCCCGCCAACAGCATGAGCGCGGCCGCCGGCAACGCCAGCGCCCTCGCCGCTATCCGAGTCACGGCCGGGGCCGCCGGAGCTGGGTTTGGGGCCGATGGGAGGGGCGGGCCATCGATGACGGATGACGGCGCATCGCCTCGACGCGTTCGGCTGCCCGTCGCTGCGCCGAAATCCAGGCCGGATGCGACTCAAGGACGATTATCTTCGCACCGGCATCCGTTGCGGGAACTGTCACAGTCACAACCCCTATTCGACCGGTTCGCCGGGCAAGTGGATAGGGACCGAAGTCCCGACCGCGAGGGACCTCCGGTCGTCTGCCGATTTCGGCTCTCACCAGGGACGATTCACACAAGTGACCAAGGCCCTCACGGCGCTGTGCCATTGCGCCCTTACCGGGGCCGCCAATCCCGGCGGAGCATGGAGCCGTCTGAGCCACATTCGCAAAGGAGTTGGCCATGAGGTCGCTTATCGTGTGCGCTTCGAGGTCGCATGGCAACACCCGTCTGGTAGCCGATCGGATGGCCGAGGTGCTGGGTGCCGAGGTCGTCACACCGGAGTCGGTCGACCCGGGCACCGTTCACGACTACGACGTCGTCGGGTTCGGTTCCGGCATCTACTACATGATGGTGGACGCGAGACTGCGCAAACTGATCCGTCAGCTCCCGGCCGCCGACCACCCGACCGCGGCCTTCACGTTTTTCACCAGCGGCGCACGCGAGGTTCCGCTGTTGGGTTACCACAAACCCGTTCGGGAGAAGCTCGAGCAGAAGGGGTTCGACGTCATCGGATCGTTCTCTTGCCGGGGGTTCGACACGGTTGGGCCATTCGGATTCATCGGCGGAATAAACCGGGGGCGGCCGAACGAGCACGACCTCGGTCGCGCGGCGGCGTTCGCCGCCCGGATTCACAAGCGGGCCGCCGGCTCTCCGGCGGCTTCGTGACGGTGCGAAGCGGATCGAGGAGATCGTGATGAGCCAGATTGCCGCAATACTGGTGGCGTTGGGGATTGTCGTCGCAGTGTTGCTGACGGCGTCGATCAGGGTGGTGCAGCAGTACCAACGGGGTGTGCATTTCCGCCTCGGCCGCGTGATCGGCGTTCGCGAACCCGGGTTGCGGATCATCATTCCGATAATCGACCGCCTGTGGCGGATTTCGATGCGGATCGTGACCATGCCCATCCAGTCCCAGGGCATCATCACCCGCGACAACGTGAGCGTCGACATCGCCGCGGTTGCCTACTTCCGGATCGTCGATGCCCGCAAGGCCGTCGTGGTCATCGAAAACGTGCACGCCGCCATCGACCAGATCGCACAGACCACCCTTCGCAATGTCGTGGGGCAACATTCCCTCGACGAAGTGCTTGCCCAAACCGAGAAGATCAACGGCAGCATTCGCCAGATCCTCGACGCCACCACGGTGGACTGGGGCGTGGAGGTCACGTTGGTAGAGCTCAAGGACATTCAGCTCCCCGACAGCATGAAGCGCGCGATGGCGCGTGAGGCCGAGGCGGAGCGGGAGAAGCGGGCCAAAATCATTGCGGCCGAAGGGGAAGCCCGCGCCGCCGCTGCCCTCGGCGACGCCTCCGACACCATGATGCGTCACCCGCTGGCCCTGCAGCTGCGCAACCTGCAGACCTTGCTCGAACTGGGGGTGGAGAAGAACACCACCATCGTCTTCCCGGCCCCGCTGATGACCGCGATCGGAGAACTCACCGCGTTCTTGGCGCGTGAGACCGACGCGTCCAAGAGCCCCGGCCAACCCGAGGAGAAGCTGGTGCGAGCGGCGGCACTGCAATGAAGACTTCGGTGACCTTTGGCCCTGTCCCGCAGCCGGTTTCGTGACATAGCACTTTAACTATGCGCCACAGGACACAACCGCCACAGGACATCGACGTGCAGGTCACCATCCGGGACGAGCTTCCTGCTGCGGCCGAGTACGCCCGCACCAAGGTCGGTGAGCTCACGCGGTACGCGAGCCGGCCGGTGCGGCACGCCCGTGTGAGACTGACCAGACATCGCGACCCGGCGGTGCAGCGGCCCGTCGTCGCGCAAGCCAATCTCGACGTCGATGGCCGACCGGTCCGCGCCCAGGTCCAGGCCGACACGGCGCGGGAAGCGGTCGATCTTCTCGTGGGGCGATTGCGCCGCCGCCTCGAACGCGCCGCCGAGCACTGGGACGCGCGCCGCGGCGAGCTGCCGCCGGCGGGTCCCCACGAATGGCGGCATGAGTCCGAGCCGGCGCACCGGCCGAACTATTTCCCCCGCCCGGCCGATCAGCGCCGCGTCATCCGGCGCAAGTCGTTCACGATGGCGCCCTGCACCGTCGACGATGCCGCCCGCGAAATGGACTTGCTCGACTACGACTTTCATCTGTTCACGGAGAAGGGCACGGGCACCGCAAGTGTGCTGTATCACGCCGGGCCGACGGGCTACCGCCTCGCGCTGGCAGCGCCGGCTCTGGCCGACCGGGTGAGCCAGTACGCGTTACCGGTGACCATCAGCCAACAACCGCTGCCGTGCCTCACCGAAGAGGGAGCCGCCGACCGGCTGGCCGTGCTCGGCCTGCCGTTCCTGTTCTTCATTCACGCCGCCTATGGCTGCGCCAGCGTGCTTTACCACCGCTACGACGGGCATTACGGCCTGATCACCCCGGCCGGCTAGGGCCCTTCAGCGGTGCGCAGGGCATATCGGCGCACCACCAAGGACCAAGGACCCTCGCAGCCATCGGGGCGCTCCGCGCAGACTGGCGCCATGTCCAACATGTCAAGGCGGATTGCCCAGACCACCGTGTTGCTCACCGTGCTCTACTGCGCGCGCAGGTATTACCGCAACTGGGGTGCAACCAAGGCGGAGTCGCAGATGCGCGTTCCGGGTGACGCCTTGGTCAGCGATCCGGCGGTTCAGACGACCGAGGCGGTTGACATCGACGCGACCGCGTCCGTGGTCTGGTCCCGGCTCCTGCAGATCGGCCTGGACAGGAGAGAAAGCTACGGCTTCGAGGTGTCGGAAAGCGTTGTGGGGCAGGATGATAGCGAAGGGCTGCGGGTGGGGGATTCGGTGCGCCTGGCTCCCGAGGGCTGGATGGGGTTACCCGGCGGGTTGACGTTACGCATCGCGGAGATCGTGCCCGAGAAATACCTGGTCCTCAATGCCATGCGATCCGAGCCGCGGTGGAACGTGGTCTTGTCCCTTCATCTCCAGCCGCACTGGGAAGACCGCGTCCGGCTGCTGGCCCGCGCTCGAATCGCCCTGCGCTACCCGGGCGAAGTGTTCGTGATGGAACTCGCCAGGCCGTTGATAGCACTCGGGACCCGTGGGCTGATGCTTGCGATCAAGCGGCGGGCGGAGCGGCCCGCCGACCCAGTGCCGATCCGTTCGTCAGTCGAAACAATCTGACAGCTCCCGCCTTTGCCCGCGTTGCCCATTGGTCCGCGGCGGGAAGGCCGAACGACCCTAGTGCCGACCGTGCGGACTGCCTACGTTCGACAGCAGAAAGGTCGGATCATGAAACCAATCCTGGTAGGAATCGACGGTTCGGCGGCCGCGATCACGGCCGCGTTATGGGGTATCGACGAGGCGATCACCCGCGGCGCGCCACTGCATCTCGTCTCCGTCATCAAGCCGACGCACGATTCCGCGGAAGACTACGAACGCGACTTCGCACACGCCGAGAAGTCGCTCCATGCAGCACGGTTGGCCGTGGAGGCCACCGGTAAGGCGGTCGCGATCGAAACCGACGTGCCGCGGGGTCCGGCCGGCTCGGCGCTGTTGGAGGCATCCTGGGATGCGGCGATGATCTGCGTAGGTTGCGTCGGCATCGGACGCTACGCGCGCTCCATCGTGGGTTCGACGGCGACGGAGCTCGCCGAGAAGGCGCGTTGCCCGGTCGCGGTCTTGCGGACCGAATCCGACCGGCCGGCGCCCGACATCAACTGGATCGTGGTCCGGATGACGGACGCACCCGACAACGACGCCGTCGTGAATTTCGCTGCGGCGGAGGCGAAGTTGCGCAGGGCTCCGATGCTGGTGCTCGGCGGCCGGCCCGAGGAACTCACCGAGCACGCCGACGGCGCATTCGAACGCCGGGTCGCAGAATGGCGGCAGCACTATCCCGAGGTGCGGGTCTACCCGATCACTACCAAGCACGCCATCGCCAGCTACCTGAGCGCCAACGACGAGAGGGTTCAGCTCGCAGTGATCGGCGCCGACGAGGCCGGTCAGCTCGCGCAATTGGTCGGGCCCCAAGGGCATCCCCTCTTCCGCCACCCCGAATGCTCCGTGCTCGTCGTGCGCTAGTGGCCCCGTGAAGATCACCCCCAGAAGCCGCGCGACCAACGTCGTGCGCGGCGGGGAGCGGGTGTTGGTCGGCGCCGACGTCCCGGCGGCGCGCCGCGTCAGCGTGCTGATGCTGCTGTGCGTCCTGGTTTGGCTGGTGGTCCTGCTCGCGCGAGCGTACCTCGGCTACGAACGCGTTGCCCCGGGCCGGTTCGGCTGGTCGGTGGCGCTACTGGGCGCGGCCGCCTTGATAGCTCGCGGCATCTTTCTCGGCCGTCCGGTGACGTTCGCTCACGCGATCTACGCGGCCGCGGCGGTGGGCGCCGGGCTGGGCGCCCATTTCCTGTCCTGGCCCGTGCTGGGCAACGTCCTGATCGCCGCCAGTGGGCTCGCGCTGATGTCACCCACCACTGCCCGACCGCAGCCGGAGCTGCTGGGCCAGGTGTGGGAGCTGGTCAACTCCACGCGGGGGGATCCGCTGGCGCCGTTCGCCATGCACTCCAGCAAGAGCTATCACTTCAACCCCGACGGCACCGCGGCGATCTCCTACCGCGCGCGGCTTGGGTTCGCCGTGGTCAGCGGCGACCCGATTGGTGATGCGACGCAATTCGACGCTCTGGTAGCCGATTTCGTCCGCATGTGCCGCGGCCGGGGATGGCAGATCATCGTCTTGGCCGCCGGCGAACGCCACCTTCGGTTGTGGCGCAGGGACACCGTGGGGCAGCCGATGCTGTCGGTGCCGATCGGCCGCGACGTCGTCGTCGACGTCCGCCACTTCACCCTGCGGGGCCGACACTTTCGCAACCTGCGCCAAGCGGTGCAGCGCACGCACAACTGCGGTGTCACCACCGAGATCGTCGACGAACAAAAACTCAGCGGCGCAACGCTGGCCGAGCTGACCGAGGTTTTATACGCCGCTCACCGCGCGGCGCGCACCGACCGCGGCTTCTGCATGAACCTCGACGGCGCGTTGCAAGGCCGCTTCCCCGGTGTGCTGCTGGCCATCGCGCGGGACGGGCGCGGGCGGGCCGTCGCGTTTCACCGATACCTGACCGCCGGTGGGGGATCGGAAGTCAGCCTCGACGTACCGTTCCGTCGCCCGGGCGCCCCCAACGGCGTCGACGAGCGGCTCAGCGTCGACATGATCGCCCACGCGGGAGCCACTGGCGGACAGCGCCTTTCGCTGGCATTCGCCGCGTTCCCGGAAATCTTCGAGGCCGCTCAACCGGGCCCGCTGCAGCGGATCGCGCTGTGGCTGATCCACTTGCTGGACCCGCTGATCCGCCTCGAGTCCCTGTACCGTTACCTCCGCAAGTTCCACGCGCTGTCCGATCGGCGCTACGTGGTGTTGTGCGCCCACCATATTCCGGCTGCGCTGCTGGTCTTGTTGTCACTGGAATTCGTCCCGCGCCCACGCCGGATGAGGCCGGGCTAGCCGCCGGGGGTCACTCCACCGGCACACCGAAACGGAACCGGCGGCCCGTGACGATCTCGGGAATGATCCGCACGAAGTGCGACTTCTCCGTGGCCGTCCAGGGCAGTACCTGCGCGCGCTCGGCTTCCTCGACTTCCTCGTTGCTGCGACAGGAACGCGCGGTGCCCTTGATGATCACGCTCCAGCCCTCGGCGACGTTGTGATCGTCGACCTCGAACAGCACCCGGTTGTTGATCGCCGTGCTGACCAACTTGGTGCCCTCCGCGGTACGAAACAGCACCGTATTGCGCTGCACGACGTAATTGACCGGGAAGATCTCGGGCTGGTTACCAACGCTGGTGACCAGGCGCCCCAACGTCACACCAGCCAGCAGCTCCCAGCATTCGTTCACCGGCAGGATCGCAACCCCATTATCGATCAGCGACATCAGTTGTCCTCTTCGTCGACGGCACTACACACTCGATGGTATTGCCGAGGCCGGCCGGCAGCGCCGGCCGAAAGTCCCGCAGGTCCGGGACCAAAGTTCTTTACCCACTTGCTCATACCGTCACCCACGCAACGGCTAGCGGACCTGAAGGACATCGCTCAGCGGACGTCGTGGTGTCGCCGCCGGGAGGTGCTCCAGCGGCGGCGCGATCCCCACGCGAATCAACACTTGCGGCTCGCCGCGCATGCCGATGAGTTCGCGCACGATGTCGCGGCTCTCGTCGAGTTCGATCAGATGGGTGAGCGGGCAGGTCGCCATCCCGGCGACCGTGCACTCGAGCAACACCGTCGACAGCACCTCGCCGCACCGCAGCACGTCCGACCTGGTGTCCTCGGGGGTCGACAGCACAAGGATCTTGGCCCAATCGACTTTGACCTCGGCACGCCGGTCCGCATGGCTCCTGATCGGAAAGCTGCGGGCCACGTCGACCCGCCAGCTCTCCTTGTCGGAGGCCAGTGCGGTTGGCGGCATGCCCTCGGCCAATGCGAACGACGAAGTCCACCAGTCGAGTTCGGCGTGATAGTACGAGTCGTCGAGGCGAAGCTCCTCGGTGAGTTGCGAGGCCTCCACCAGGAGCGGTCGCACATCGTCGGGGAGAACGTCGAGGGCGACCTCGGTGTCGTCGAAGGTGTCACGCAGTGCGGGTTCGAACATGTCCCAATACGTGGGTCGCCCCAACGGAAGCCGGTCCGTGCGGCGCTGCAGGATCGCTTCGGCGCGGCGGTGCTCGGCTTCGGTGACGTGCCCTAGCGGGCTGAAGGTGACCGAGGCCAGCTGGTCGGGGTCATCCGGGTCGGGAAACCGATCGACTTTCGGTTCCCAGCCCGCGGCGGTCATGGCGACGCAGAGGTGGTCCAGGACGGCACCACAGGACAGGATCACTTCGCGGCCGGAATGGTCGGTGGCCGCCATCGCCCGGTGCCGGTCGACGAAGATGCGCAGGGTGCCGTCGTCGGCCACCCAGCGCCAGGGCTGACTGTTGTGCACGGAGGGGGCGCGGCAGGCGAGCAGCACCGCCCGTTCGAGCACGCCGATGTCCGGCCTCGTAGCCTCCATGTCAACCCCCTGTTGAGTGCGCTCCGAAAAGCGCTGTGCGGCTCAGACTTTGGACGCGTTGGATTCCACGTAGCCGACGACGTCGGCCAGTGTCCGCAACGACGCGTAGTCCGACTCCGGGATGTCGACGTGGAATCGCTTGTGGATCCCACGCAGAAAGCTCAGCCAGTCCATGGAATCCAGGTCGACCTGATCGCGCAGCAGGGCGTCGTCGCGAATGTCTTCGGGGTCGACTTCGGGAGCGATGGTGGTCAGCACCGAAAGCACGCCGGCGCGGATGTCTTCATTGGTCATTGCGCATCACTTTTCTAGTAGGTCGGGCTGCTGGAGCAGCTCGTTGATCGCGGCCAGGAATAGCGCGCCCCGGTGTCCGTCGCTTGCGCGGTGGTCGGCGGCGAGCGTGGCCTGGACCGTTGTGACGACCCGGATCCCGCCGTCGATGACACAGACGCGCTCGGCTGGCTGGCCGAAGCCTACGATCGCGACCTGCGGCGGGTAGATGACGCCGAAGACCGCATCGACGCCCTGGTCGCCGAGGTTGGTGAGCGTGATGGTCGGGTCCGACATCTCCGAACTCCGCAGCGAGAAGGACCGCGCCCGCGCCACCAGATCGGTCAGATCGCCCATCAATTCGTCGAGCTTCTTCTCCGGAACGTCGTGGATGGCCGGCGCGACGAGGCCGCCGCCGCGCAGCGATATCCCGACACCGACGTGAACCCCGGCCGCGGGCTCGAACCCGTCTTCCCGCCAGAATCCGTTGAACTCACCGAACCGCTGTGCGGCGACGCCGACGGCCTTCAAGAGCAAGACGGCCGGCAGCACCCGTTCGTCGATGGATCGCTGCGCATTTCTGGTCGTCAGCCAGGACAGCGCCTTGTCCAACATGATCTCTTCGGCGAGGTAGTAGTGCGGAATCTCCCGCTTCGACCGGCTCATCGCTGCCGCGATCGACTTGCGCATCTGTGTCGCGCGGTCGGCCGCCGTCGCCTTGGCTGCCGGTTTCCCCACCGGCTTAACCTCGACCGGCCTGGCCGCGGCCGCATGCTCGACGTCGTTGATGGTGACGGCGCCCTGGGGTCCGGTGCCGCTCACCGCGTCGATATCGACGCCCAGCGACTGGGCCAACCGCCGCGCGGCCGGGGACACCCACCGCCGGTGTCCAGGGGCGGTCGGGGGACCGCTGGGGACGGGCGGCGGCGGCGTCGGCGGCGCGGTCGCCGGCGTGACCGCCGGTGTGGGCGCCAGTGGGGGCGCGGCTGTGGTCACCGCCTCCGGCGACGGACGCGCTGGCTTCTCCGGCTGCTCGCCGGGTGCCGCCAGCGTGGCTAATGTCGTTCCCACCTGGACGGTTTCACCGACGGAGACGACGAGCTCGCTGACGATACCCTCCTGCCAGCATTCGACTTCGACGGCGGCCTTGGTGGTCTCGACGATCGCCACGACCTGGCCACGCGTCACCTCGTCCCCGGGCTTGACCAGCCACTCGTTCAGGGTGCCTTCATCCATGTCGGAGCCGAGCGAGGGCATCTTGAACTCGATCACGACGGGTCCCCGAACAGGCCCTGCACGGCGGCGACGATCTTGGCGGTCTGGGGGAGGGCGGCCTCTTCCATGTGCTTGGCGTAGGGCATGGGAACTTCGGTGCTGCACACCCGGCCCACCGGTGCATCGAGGTCGTAGAAGGCGCCCTCCATCACGCGCGCGATCACTTCCGCGGCCAGGCTTCCGGTGCGCCACGCCTCGTCGACCACCACCGCCCGATGCGTCTTGCGGACGGACTCGAGGATGGTGTCGTCGTCGAGTGGGCGCAGGACGCGCAGATCGATTACTTCGCAGTCGATTCCGGCTAGTGAAAGCTCATTGGCGGCGTCGAGAGTCTTCGGCAGGCTGCCGCCGTAGGTGATCAGGGTAACGTCGCTGCCGCTGCGGCGGACCGCCGCCCGCGAGATGTCCGTCGGAGTGAGAACGTCGACATCCGTTGAGGTGTTGTAGAGCTGAACGTGTTCGAAGATCACCACCGGGTCGGGGTCCGCCAGGGCGGGGCCGAGCATGCCGTACGCGTCCTCGACGGTGGCCGGAGCCACCACCTTGATGCCCGGGATGTGGGCGTACCACGGCTCCAGGCTGTGCGAATGCTGCGCGGCGAGCTGGCGCCCGGCGCCCGTCGCCATCCTGACGACGAGCGGCACCGAGAACTGCCCGCCGGACATATGGCGAAGGGCCGCAGCGGTATTGACGATCTGGTCGAGAGCCAGCAGGCTGAAGTTGACCGTCATGACCTCCACGATCGGGCGTAACCCACCCAGCGCCGCGCCAATTCCGATCCCGACGAAGCCCAGTTCCGACAGCGGCGTGTCCCGCACGCGGTCGGGCCCGAATTCGTCCAGCAGGCCCTTGGAGGCGGCGTACGTTCCCCCGTAACGCGCGACGTCCTCGCCCATCAGCAACACCCGCGGGTCATCGCGCAGGGCGTCGCGCAGGGCGTCGTGCACGGCGGTTCGGTAGCTGGTCTTCATCGCGCCAGCTCCGGAGTCAGCACGTCGCGTTCGAGATCCGCCACGTCCTCCCAGGTTCCGGCCTCGGCGTACGCCACCGCGTCTGCGATCTCGGTGGCCGCCGCGTCTTCGAGCTCACGCACGTCCGCCTCGGACAGTGTGCCGTCGCCCAGACACTTCTCGGTGAACGCCTGGATCGGGTCGCGTTCGCGCCACCGTTCGACCTCGCTCTTGTCCCGGTACAGTTCGGGATCGAACATCGAATGCGCCCGGAACCGGTAGGTGCGGAATTCGATGAAGAATGGGCCGCCGGTGTCGCGGACGTGATCGACCCCCTCCTGCGCGGCCGTGTGGCACGCTTCGGCGTCCATGCCGTCGACGGCCAGCGTCGGCACGCGGTAGGCGGCTGCCTTGGCGGTGAGATCGGTCTGCGACTGCGCCCGATCCAGCGCGGTGCCCATCGCGTAAAGGTTGTTCTCGCAACAGAACAGCACCGGAAGGTTCCACAGGGCCGCCATGTTCAACGACTCGTGGAAGGCGCCTTCGGCCACCGCGCCGTCACCGAAGTAGCAGGCGGTCACGCGCTTCTGCTGCAGCATGGCGTCGGCCATAGCGATGCCCACCGCCAGCGGCAGGCCACCGGCCACGATCGCGTTGCCTCCGTAGAACCGCTTGGACCCGTCGAACAAGTGCATCGAACCGCCGCGGCCACGCGAGCAGCCCTCCTGCTTGCCGAACATCTCGGCCATGATCGAGGTCATCGGGATGCCCCGCAACAGGGCGTGCGCGTGCTCACGGTAGGTCGCGACCACCGCGTCGTCGTCGGCCAGCGCGCGCAGCGACCCGGCGGCCACGGCTTCCTCACCGACGTAGAGGTGGAGGAATCCGCGAATCTTGGCCGCGCTGTAGAGCTCGGCACATTTTTCCTCCATGCGCCGCACGCGGATCATGTCCGACAACAGCTCATGGGCCAGCTTCGTATCGGTCACGACGGTACTCCCTCGGATTGGTGGGTCGGGTGCTGCTCGATGGTGGAGGTGTCGCCCTCCGGCAACCCCAGTTCGCGGGCCTTGAGCAGGCGCCGCATGATCTTGCCGCTGCTGGTGTGCGGCAAGGAGTCGACGAACTCGATCTCCTTGGGCGCCACCGTGGCCCCGAGCCGCTTGCGCGCGTGGCCCAGCAGTTCCAGCCGCAGGTCTTCGCCGGCCACGACACCGTCCTTCAGGGTGACGAAGGCTTTGACCATCTCACCGACCGTCGGATCGGGTATGCCGATGACGGCCGCCTCGGCCACCGCCGGATGATCGGTCAGTGCGCTCTCGACTTCGAACGGCCCGATCAGATGCCCCGCGGACTTGATCACGTCGTCCTTGCGCCCGACGAACCAGAAGTAGCCGTCGGAGTCTTTCGTCGCGAGATCCCCGGTCAGGTATAGGCCGTCTGCGAAGCAGCTGCGGTAGCGCTCCTCGGCGTTCAGGTATCCGCGGAACATCGACGGCCAGCCGGGTTTGAGCGCGAGCTCACCCTCGACGCCGGGTTCGTCGATCACCTCGGCGGTGCCGTCGTCGTTGCTGCGGACGATGAAAGCGTCCACCCCGGGCAGCGGGCGGCCCATCGAGCCGGGCTTGATGTCGAACGCGGGCGTGTTGGCGATCATGATGCCGCCCGTCTCGGTCTGCCACCAATTGTCGTGAATCGGCAAGCCCAGCACCCGTTTTCCCCACCAGACGGCTTCGGGATTGAGCGGTTCGCCCACGCTGGCGATGAATCGCAGCCGCGGAAAGTGGTACTGCGCGGGCAGTTCCGGTCCCGCCTTGATGAGCATCCGGATGGCGGTCGGTGCGGTGTACCACACCGACACGCCCTGGTCCTGCAGGATGCGGTACCACCGTTCGGCGTCGAAATCCGCTTCGTCGACGATGGAGGTCACGCCGTGCAGCAGCGGGCTGATGATGCCGTAGGACGTCCCCGTCACCCAGCCGGGATCGGCCGTGCACCAATAGGTGTCGTCGGGGTGCAGATCGAGCGCATACAGGCCAGTGACGTAGTGCATCGCGACGGCGCCGTGCACGTGGATGGCGCCCTTCGGCGTACCCGTGGTCCCGCTGGTGAAGTGCAGCAAGGCCGGGTCGTCGGCGGTGGTGGGCTCGACCGGCGGGTTCTCATCGGCCGCGTTCACCCATTGCCAGAAGTCGAGGGTCCCCGCCGGCGCACCGTCGCCCTGCCCGTCATCGACGACGAAGATGTGCCGCACCGACGGCAGCCGATCACGAATCTTGGCGATCTTGCGCTGGTAGATCGCCCTCGTGGTGACCAGGACGTCGGCGCGCCCGAGGTTGACTCGGGTCGCGATCGGCTCCGGCCCGAAGGCCGAGAACAACGGCGAGACGATGCTGCCGTTGCGCAGCGCGCCGAGCATCGAGATATAGAGCTCGGGGCCACGGGCCATCACGATGAAAACCCGGTCGCCCCGGTTGACGCCCAACGCGCGCAACGCGCTGGAGAATTTCCTGGAGAGTTGGCCGAGCTCGGCGTAGCTGAGGTCGCGGGTGGTGATCACGCCGTCCGATGGGCGATCGACGACAAACCGCAACGCCGTCCGCGTCGCGGCCGGCCCAGCGGTGTGACGGTCAAGGGCGGCGTAGGCGATGTTGCACAGGCCGGGTCCCATGCCTTCGCACAGATCCGGTATGTCGGACCAGTGGAACTGGGCGCGCTCGTGCTCGTAGTCCGTCAGGTTGGGCCGAACACGATGGTCATGGGCTGTTTTGCGGATGACGTCCATCACGGGTCCTCGGTCGGGGTGGTCGACTACATCGTTTGCCGCGCGGCGTCGCCGCAATAGAGACAAAGGTCATCAGTCGACCCCGGGTCCAATGACCTGACGCTGGGGACCAAGGACCCTGGCGTGCGATGCCCGCATGCCCGAGGGTCCAAGTAACACAGGAGAGGCGAAGAACAATGACCCAGACGATGGTCGACAGCAAAGTGCTGACCCGGGCGGTGGATCTCGCCTGCCGCGCCCCCTCGCTGCACAACAGCCAGCCATGGCGATGGGTTGCCGGCGGCCCGACCGTCGACCTCTTCGCCGACCCGCACCGCATGGTGTCCTCGGCCGACAGCTCGGGACGCGAGTCGATCATCAGCTGCGGCGCGGTGCTCGATCACTTCCGGGTCGCGATGGCCGCCGAGGGATGGGTCGCCGACGCCGACGAGTTTCCCAATCCCAACAACCCCGACCACCTGGCCTCCATCGACTTCGTTTCGGCCGACTACGTCGCCGTGGCGCGACGAGACCGCGCGGCGGCGATCCTGCGTCGCAGGACCGACCGGCGTCCGTTCGGGGCCCCGAAGGGGTGGGCGTCCTTCGAGCCGGTGCTGCGGAGTGCCTTCAATCCCGACCTGGCCGCCCTCGACGTACTGGCCGACGACGCACTGCCGCGGCTGGTCGAGGCGGCGCACCTCAATGAGGCGCTGCGGCGCTACGACGACCTCTACCATCACGAATTGCGTTGGTGGACAGCGCCCGGCAGGCACGACGACGGCATACCTCAGGCCGCCCTGGTCAACGAGGCGCAGCCCCGTACCGACGGCGTGAACCGCCGATTCCCCGCCGACGGGCACGCCCGGGGGAGCTCGGCGAGCCTCCACGATCAAGCAAAGATCGTCGTCCTGTCCACGCCGGGGGACACCCGCGCGGACGCGTTCCGGTGCGGACAGGCCCTTTCGGCGGTTCTGCTCGAGTGCACCATGGCCGGACTGGCGTCCTGCACCGTGACACACGTGACGGAGCTGCAGGCCAGTCGCGACATGATCAAGGAGCTCATACCCGAGACCGAAGCGGTACCCCAAGTTCTGATCCGGGTCGGCACCGCATTTTCGGGCAAGGGCGCTCCCGAGCCGACGCCGCGCCGGCCGGTACGCGAGGTCTTGGAGATGCGTTGATAACGCGAGCTAGTTTGCGTTGCAATATTGTTTGAAGGGAGCTGATAGTGATTGCCGATGCGGGTGACTGGCTCGTCATCAAGAGCGGCACGATCGGGCGACCGGATCTGCGCGGGTTGATCACCTCGGTGCGTTCGCCGAATGGGGAACCGCCGTACCGGGTCCGGTGGCTGGCCACCGGGGAGGAGGCGACCGTGTTCCCCGGTCCGGACGCGATAGTCGTGACGGCCACCGAACAGAAGGCCGCCGACGAACGGGCACGCTCACGCTTTGCCGCGGTGCAGGCCGCCATCAGGGATCACGCTCGGAGCGGGTAGGAAGCCAAATGACCCCTACCACAGAGGGATCCCCGTCGATGACCGATGCCGACGTCGATGAGATCGCGTCCGAGTTCCTGCACTCGCCCTATGCCAGCGACACCTATCTCGACTGGAGCCTGGACAAGCGCCTGGACGGCTTTCTCCGCCACTGCGGATTGCCCCGGCTGGTGGACGACGGCGACGCCTACGGCCTCATCCTCAACCGGGTCATGTCCTATATCGGCGAGCTGCGCCGCAGAAGCTGAGCCGACGAACGACCCGCAAGCCTGGGACTTCATGCCCTACCGCCGATTACGGCGGGCTGGTCGGATTAATTCGTCGATGGTCAAGATCGAGGAGACTGCCATGACTACAGGCGCGGTGTGTGATGACCAGAGCAGCTGACGCGACCCGACGCTCGCCGCGGCGGGTGTTCCGTGACCGCGCCGAGGCCGGCCGCGTGCTGGCGAACCTCCTCGGTGCCTACCGCGATCGGAACGATGTGCTCGTGCTGGGCCTGGCGCGCGGTGGCATACCCGTCGCATGGGAGGTGGCGGCGGCGCTGCATGCCCCGCTGGATGCCTTCATCGTGCGCAAGCTCGGTGCCCCCGGCCATGAGGAGTTCGCCGTGGGGGCGTTGGCGAGCGGGGGCCGCGTCGTGGTCAACGACGACGTCGTGCGTGGCCTGCGTATCACCCCGCAGGAATTGCGTGCCGTCGCCGAGCGTGAAGGCCGGGAACTGATTCGGCGCGAGGCCGCCTATCGCGACGGGCGTCCGCCCGTGGACGTGGCAGGCAAGACGGTGATCCTGGTCGATGACGGATTAGCCACCGGTGCAAGCATGTTCGCGGCGGTCCAGGCGCTCCGCGAGGCCGAGCCCGCACACATCGTCATCGCCGTGCCGGCGGCCCCGGAGTCCACGTGCCGGGAATTCGCCGGCCAGGTCGACGACGTCGTATGCGCGAGCATGCCCACTCCGTTTTTCGCAGTCGGGGAGTCGTTCTGGGATTTCCGGCAAGTGACCGACGAAGAGGTCCGCCGGTTCCTCGCGACGCCGACGACCGGCACCCCGGCGAGGGCCGCGGCGCGGACCCCGGCCGAGGTGATCGCCCGGGTGGCCATCGATGCGCCGGCGGGCGTCCCGCCGCGTGACACGCTGGAAGAGTTGATCGGCGATGCGCGCATCGTGTTGATCGGCGAGAGTTCGCATGGCACACACGAGTTCTACGAGGCCCGCGCGGAAATCACGAAGTGGTTGATCGAGGAGAAGGGTTTCTGTGCCGTCGCGGCGGAGGCGGACTGGCCCGACGCCTACCGGGTGAATCGCTACGTTCGCGGCATCGGTGACGACGCCAGTGCCGACGAGGCGTTGAGCGGATTCGAGCGATTCCCCGCGTGGATGTGGCGCAACACCGTCGTGCGTGACTTCGTCGAGTGGCTGCGCACCCGAAACCGGCTGCACGAGAACAACGGGCAGCGGCAGGCCGGCTTCTACGGGCTGGATCTCTACAGCCTGCACCGGTCGATGCAGGAAGTGATCGGCTACCTCGACAAGGTCGACCCCAAGGCGGCGGCGCGGGCGCGCGAGCGTTATGCCTGCTTCGACCACGCCTCGGCGGACGACGGCCAGGCGTACGGCTTCTCGGCCGCCTTCGGCGCCGGCCCATCGTGCGAACAGGAAGCCGTCGATCAACTGGTCGACATGCAGCGCAACGAACTGGCCTACGCGCGCAGGGACGGTCTGCTCGCCGAGGACGAATTGTTCTACGCCCACCAGAACGCCCAGACGGTGCACAACGCGGAGGTGTACTACCGGGCGATGTTCAGCGGGCGAGTCACCTCGTGGAACCTGCGCGACAAACACATGGCGCAGACGCTCGAGGCGCTGCTGAAGCATCTGGACCGCCACCAAGATATCCCCTCGGCACGAATCGTCGTGTGGGCCCACAACTCTCACGTCGGGGACGCCCGCGCCACCGAAGTCTGGGCCGATGGACAACTCACACTGGGCCAACTGGTCCGGCAGCGGCACGGCGACGAGGCACGTCTGATCGGCTTCAGCACCTACACGGGCACGGTCACCGCCGCCAGCGACTGGGGTGGCATCGCCGAACGCAAGGTCGTGCGCCCGGCGCTCAATGGAAGCATCGAAGAACTCCTGCACGAGACACGCAGGAGCGAATTCCTGGTGTCCGCACACATCAGCCCGGGGGCCGCGGAACCGCTGAGCGCGGTCCGGTTGGGGCGCGCCATCGGCGTGATCTACCGCCCAGAGACCGAACGGCAGAGCCATTACTTCCACGTCCGCCCCGCCGACCAGTTCGACGCGATGATCCACATCGATAGGACCCGGGCGCTGGAACCCCTTGAGGTCACCAGCCTCTGGATCGCCGGCGAAACGCCCGAAACGTATCCCAGCGGCCTCTAACCCCTGCGGAGCCAATCAAGATGGAGATGCCTTCCGACCCGGTTCGCCGAACTCGAATCGTGACGTTGACCATGAATCCCGCGCTCGACATCACGACGAGTGTCGGCGTCGTGCGGCCGACCGATAAGTTGCGCTGCTCTGCGACGCGTTACGACCCGGGCGGAGGCGGCATCAACGTCGCCCGGATCGCGAAGGTCCTTGGTAGCTCGGTGCTGGCGGTGTTTCCCGCGGGCGGCTCGCACGGGGGTCTCGTCATGAGCCTGCTCAGCGAGGCGGAAGTCCCGTTCCGGCAGGTTCCGGTCGCTGCCCAAACGCGCGAGAGTTTCACCGTCAACGAGACCAGCACCGGCCAGCAATACCGGTTCGTCCTGCCGGGGCCGGAGCTCACCGTCCTCGAGCAGGAGCAATGCCTCGATCAATTGCGGGTGGCAGCCCAATCGGCCGAAGTCGTTGTGGCAAGCGGAAGTCTGCCACCGGGTGTACCTGCCGACTACTATCAGCGGGTTGCCGACATCTGCCGGCAGTTGGGCGTCAAGCTGGTCCTGGACACCTCCGGCGGCGGCTTGCAGCACATCTCTTCAGGGGTGTTCCTGCTCAAGGCGAGCGTGCGAGAACTAAGGGAATGCGTCGGTCGCCGACTCGCCACCGAGTCCGAGCAGCTAGAGGCCGCCCACCAACTCATCGACAGTGGCCGCGCACAAGTCGTCGTGGTTTCCCTGGGTTCCTATGGCGCGCTGCTGGCGACACGCCATGCCAGCCAGCGGTTTCCGGCGGTCCCGATGCCAGGCGGGAGTGGTGTCGGGGCGGGCGATGCGATGGTTGCCGCGATCACGGTGGGCCTCACGCACGGATGGCCCCTCGCCAAAGCGGTTCGTTACGGGATCGCGGCGGGAGCGGCGATGCTGATGACACCCGGTACGGCGGTCTTCGAACGTGCCGACATAGAGCGATTGTTCGAGCTGGTCGCCGAACCACCAGAGGTGGGGACGAACGACTTCGCGGCTGAGGCCTAACGGCCCCTGCCGAGCGGGCGCCGCCGCAATAGCCTGAAAACTGAGCCATCGGAACAATCAGGAGCCGACATGAGCCAGCTGGACGCCAAGGCTGTGGTCGTCGGCGTCAACGGCTCCCAAGCCGCGGTCAACGCCGCGAAGTGGGCAATCGACGAGGCGATCGGCCGGCAGTTGCCACTTCGCCTTGTGTATGTCATGCCGCGCGGGCCGCGGCGCGTCGGATCGGGGCCTCGTTCCGAATGGGAGGTCGAACGCGGCGAAATGGCGTTGGCCGAAGCGGAGTGCGCCATACAGACCGAGCGGAAGCCGGTCGAGATCGAGACGGCCATCGTTTCCGGGAATCCCGCGGAGGCGTTGATCAACCAATCCCAGGACGCGGCCCTGGTGTGTGTAGGCACCGCCAGGCGCGGATGGGCGTCCGACGGGCTCTTGGGCCCGACGGCCACGGGCCTGGTGGCGCGCGCGCGCTGCCCCGTCGCGATCATTCGTACCAATCCCGACGGATCGCCGACCGAGCTTGGTGTGATCGCCGTCGTGCTCAACGACGAGCCGGACAACGACGAGGTGGTGCACCAAGCGATGGAGGAAGGGCGACGCCGCCGCGCCATCGTGCGTCAAATCGACCGGCGACTGAACAGCTGGGTTCGCCGTTATCCGGACGTCCGCGTCCAGACGGTGGCCGCGGGAACCGGCGCGAAATACGGCGGAAAGCCCGGTAGCGCAATCGAACTGGCGGTGGTGGGCAGTGCCGATGCCGAGGAGATGGCCGCGCTGGCCACCCCGAACTGCCATCCGATCGTCGGCTACCCCGACTGCTCGGTGCTTGTGATCCGCCACTGAGGCCCGATGACGCAGCCAGCCAGAACCAAGTCGATCGTCGCCGGTATCGACGGTTCCAAAGCGGCGATACGCGCGGCACTGTGGGCGGTCGACGAGGCGGCGAGTCGCGACGTTCCGCTACGCCTGCTCTACGCGACCTACCCCGGCGACGGCGAACAAACCGCGCAGCTGGCGGTCCGCCAGGCGGTGACGGCGATTCGAGCCGTGGGCAAGCCGGTGCAGGTCGAGACGGAGATCGTCCACGGACCCGCGGTCGGATCGCTGATTCGCTCGTCGGCGTCGGCCGCCATGGTCTGCGTGGGCGCCGTCGGACTGCGCCACTTTCAACCGGGCCGGGTCGGCTCCACCGCGGCGGCATTGGCCGTATCGGCGCGTTGCCCGGTGGCGATCGTCCGGGGCCGCGACGGTTATCGCGGGCAGCCCGCAGAAAGTGCGGTCGTCGAGATAGCCGGGTCCCCGGACTCGGTTCTGCTCGGCGCCGCCATCGAAGAGGCGGTGCTGCGCGGTGCGGCGCTCGAGGCGGTCGTCTCGCGGCGAACGGGGCGGGCCGAACACGGTGATACCGAGGCCGATCGCCGGGCACTCGCCGACCTGGATCGCCGCCTGTCCGGGTGGAAGCGACGCCATCCGCAGCTTCGGGTCGAATCGATGGCGATACACGTCGGCCTGCTGGACTACCTGGCCGGACACCGTGGGCCGGTCGGCTTGGTGATCGTCGGCGCCGACAATCGTCAGCACGTTGCCGAGCTTGTCGGACCCGTCGGCAGTTCGGTGATGGCGGACGCGGACTGTTCGCTGTTGATCGTCAATCGGCAACATTTGTGAAATTTGTACGATAGTTAATGTGTGATGGGGAGGTCCCACGACCGGCGGAAGGGTTCTTAATGGTCAAGGTTTTCCTGGTCGATGACCATGAAGTCGTCCGGCGCGGCCTCGCCGATCTCCTGGCGGCGGACCCCGAGCTCGAGATCGTTGGCGAGGCGGGCTCCGTCTCCGAGGCAAAGGCGCGGATACCGGCGCTGCGACCCGACGTCGCCGTGCTTGACGTGCGGCTTCCCGACGGCAACGGCATCGAACTGTGCCGCGACCTGGTGTCCGATCATCCCGACCTGCGCTGCCTGATGCTGACGTCGTTCACCTCCGACGAAGCGATGCTGGAGGCGATTCTGGCCGGCGCCAGCGGTTACGTGGTCAAGGACATCAAGGGCATGGAGCTGGCCCACGCCATCAAGGAGGTGGGCGCCGGCAAATCCCTGTTGGATAACCGGGCGGCGGCGGCTCTGATGGCCAAGCTCCGCGGCGCGGCGGAGCGCGAAGACCCACTGTCCGGGCTCACCGAACAGGAGCGAACGCTGTTGGGGCTGCTCAGCGAGGGCCTGACCAACCGGCAGATCGCCGCCCGGATGTTCCTGGCCGAGAAGACGGTGAAGAATTACGTGTCGCGGTTGCTGGCCAAACTCGGCATGGAGCGCCGGACCCAGGCGGCGGTGTTCGCGTCCAAGTTGGACCAACGGCCCGGCCACCCCGCCGCGCCGACGGACACGTCGACCGACTAGCGCCAATCGGAACCTGTCACACCTTCGACGACAACCATTCGCTTGGGTGCTTGACAATTTGCGATTAGGCTGATCTTGCCATTAGGCATTGTCGCAATTGAGTGTCGGGGAGGTTTGTCGGTTTGACGAGCGACGACAGCGGCTCGGCATTCGCCGGACTAGGCCAGCGGGGCCTGGTCAGCAGGATGCACGAGCAACTCGACGAGTTGCTGGCGGCTCGCGACCAAATGGAGCAGCTGCTGCGGGTCATCGTCGAGATCGGCGCGGGCCTCGACCTCGACGCGACGCTGCACCGGATCATTGGCGCGGCCAGAAAAATGACCTCCGCCCCCTTCGGCGCGCTGGCCATCCGTGATCCCGAGGGCAACCTGCTCTCGTTTGTCCACGAGGGGATGGATGCCGACACGGTGGCCCGGATCGGGCACCTGCCGGTGGGCAAGGGCCTGCTGAGCTTGTCGATGCTGGACACGCCGGCGTTGCGGATGGACGATCTGACCGCCCATCCGGCCGCCGTCGGGTTTCCCGAGCACCACCCCCCGATGCGCGGCTTCCTCGCCGTGCCGATCACCATCCGCGACAGTGTGTTCGGCAACCTCTACCTCACCCACGTCGAACCGCAGCGGGTGTTCTCCGAGTCCGACGAGGTGGCGGCTCGCGCCCTGGCGTTCGCCGCCGCGATCGCGATCGACAACGCCCAGGTGTTCGAACGCGAGCGGACGGCCGCGAAGTGGATGGAGGCCAGCCGCGAGATCACCACCGCGCTGCTGTCCAGCACCGAGCCGCACCGGCGCCCGCTGCAGTTGATCGCCGAACGTGCCCGGGCCCTGACCGATGCCGAGCAGGCGATCGTCCTGGTGCCGGCCGATCCCGACCTGCCCGACGACGAGGTCGAGACGCTGGTGGTCTCGGCGGCGGTGGGTGTGCATGCCGCCGAGGTGGTCGGCCAACGCGTTCCGGTGGACGGCTCCACCAGCGGGGCCGTTTTCCGGTCCGGTGAACCGCTGATCACCGAGACGTTGCGGTACCCGATTCAGGCATTCACCGATGTCGGGCAGCGCCCGGCCATCCTGATGCCGCTACGCGCCCAAGACGAGGTCGTCGGAGTGATCGCCATCGCCCGCGGCAGCCACCAGTCGCCCTTCGACGACAGCTACCTCGATCTGGTCAGCGACTTCGCCACCCATGCGGCGATAGCGCTCGTGCTCGCGTCGGCCCGTGACGACGCGCGCCAGCTGACCATCCTGGCCGAGCGCGAACGCATCGCCCACGACCTGCACGACCACGTCATCCAGCGGCTTTTCGCCGCCGGCATGGATCTGCAGGGAACGCTGGCCCGGGCGAGGTCCCCGGAGGTGTCCGACCGGCTCAACCGCACGCTCGACGATCTCCAAACCATCATCGAGGAGATCCGCACGACGATCTTCCAGCTGAAATCCCCGCCGGGTAAGAACGACTTCCGGCATCGCATCCAACAGGTGGTCGCCGACCTGACCGAGAACCGTGACATCGTGACCACCCTGCGCATGCACGGGCCGATGACCGCCGTCGGCGGCGAGCTTGCCGACCATGCCGAGGCCGTGAGCACGGAGGCCGTCAGCAATGCCCTGCGTCATTCGGGGGCATCGCGGCTGACCGTCGAGATCAGCGTCGCCGACATGTTCGTCCTCGACATCGTCGACAACGGCTCCGGCATACCCGGCGGCAACACGCGGCGCAGCGGCCTGGCCAACATGAAGCGGCGCGCCGAACAACTGGGCGGGGCCTGCGAGATCACCGGCCCCCCGGAGGGTGGTACCCGGGTGCACTGGGTGGCCCCGCTGATCGACGAATAGCGGTCGCCCCGAACGGGACCAATGGGAGGGGCCATGGGGTCTAACGGCCCTGCCCGGCCGCGCCGCCGCCGAATATCGTCGGGGGTTGTGAGTAATCGATCGGTGGACGCCGTGGCTACTGCTCGGTTGCTCGATGGACGCCTGGTTTCGTTGCGTCCCTTGACCGTCGCCGACGCCGAGGCCGTTTCGGCGCTGCATCAACACCTGTCCGATCACGACCGGTACTTTCGTTTCTTCACGCTGCAGCTGTCGCCGCTGCACGAAATCGTAGCCAAGCTGACCGAGCCGGCGGACGGGTTGTACGCCCTCGGTGCCTTCGACGCCGATCGGCTGATCGGCGTGGCCCACTACGTCGTCGTCGACGACCCGAACGCGGCCGAGGTCGCGGTCGTGGTCGCCCACCAAGACCATTCGGTGGGCGTGGGCACGGCCCTGCTCAAGCACCTGGCCCCGATCGCCCGCGCCCACGGAATCGGGCGGTTCGTCGCGGACGTCCTCGGCGAGAACCACCTCATGCTCACGGTCTTCTTCGATCTCGGCTGGCCTTGCAGGCCAATCGATTACGGGTCTATTCGGCACCTCGAGATCGAGTTGCCCCAATTCGACGAAACGCCGGCGTAGAGGAGCGGAAAATGACGGCAGACGCGAAAGAATACGGAGTACTGGTGTGTGTTGACGGGTCGGCCGCGTCCGACGCCGCCGTCGCATGGGGGACACGCGAGGCGATCATGCGTGACCTGCCCATCACGCTGATGTACGTCGTTCCGCCCATCGTGGTCGGCTGGCCGGTGGGGCAACTGTATGCCGAGATGCCCGACTGGCAACAGGACAGCGCTCAGCACGTGATCGACCAGGCCCGCAAGACACTCAGCGCCAGCCTGGGCGCGTCCGAATCGCCCGAAATACACACCGAGACCGTCTATTCCGCCATCGTCCCGGCGCTGATCGAGGCCTCCAAGAAGGCCTGGGTGCTCGTCGCCGGAAACCAGGGACTGGGAGCGGTGGGCCGCTTGCTGCTGGGCTCGGTAACCACCGGACTCGTGCACTACGCCCATTGCCCGGTCGCGGTCATCCACACCGGCGACAGGGCGGCCCCGGACCCCGGCGCGCCCGTGGTGCTGGGCATCGACGGATCCCCGGCCTCCGAAGAGGCGACCGCCCTGGCCTTCGACGAGGCCTCGCGCCGCGGGGTGGGGCTGGTGGCCCTGCACGTGTGGAGCGACGTGGGCGTATTCCCCATCCTCGGCATGGACTGGCATGACCGGGAGCAAGAGGCGCACGAGATCCTCGCCGAACGCCTGGCCGGCTGGCAAGAACGCTATCCCGAGGTGCACGTCGAGCGGAAACTGTTCTGCGACAAGCCGTCCGAATGGCTGCTGAAGGAATCCGAACACGCCCAACTGGTGGTGGTCGGCAGCCGCGGCCGTGGCGGATTTCCCGGGATGCTGCTCGGCTCGGTGAGTTCGGCGGTGGCCCAGTCGGCGCGGGTGCCCGTGCTGGTTGTCCGCTGACGATGAGGATCGATGCCCGCGAAGGAGGCTTCCTATGATCGAGCTGCTCCCGGACGTGCCGGAGAATGTGATCGGCATCCGCGTGTCGGGCCGCCTGCGCGGTGACGAGCTGCGCGACTTCAAGCCCGAAATGGACAAGGTGCTCCAGACGGGCGAGGTCAGGATCGTCGAGGTCATCGCGTCCGACTACGAGGGATTCGGGCCGGGTGGGTTCCTCGAGGATCTCAAGCTGGGCTTCGGCACCGTCCTGCCGCACCATTCGGCGTTCAAGCGGATCGCGGTGGTCTCCGACAAGGACTGGGTCGCTCCCGTGCTGCACGCAGTGGCGTGGATGGTTCCCGGCGAGATCGCCGTGTTCGGGCTTGACGAGCTTGACCGCGCCAAGGATTGGGCGGCCGGATAGCCGCCGTCAGTCGCGGATGACGAGCACCGAACATCCGGTGTTGCCGCCCGGATGCGGGGTGATCGGCCCGACCATGCGGGCGACCTTGTCGGCATCCTCGCTGCCCACGACCGCGAGCTGGACAGGTTCTTTTGTGCGCGTGAGGAATTCGGCAGCCCCGCGCCTCGCCGCGGCGGGTTGGACGTGCACCTGGCGATGCTCCGATACCCAGGGTCCGAGCCGCTGATCCAGCTGCTGGTAGGGAATCTCGCCGAGGCCCCACCGCCAGACGCCCATCGCCAAGATCGGTGCGTCACGAAGGCGCGCCTCGCGGAACCCGTGCTCGAGCACCGCGTCGTTGGCGTCCGACTCCTCGACGGCAACTGCGACGTATCCGCCATCCTGATCGGCGCCGTCGCGGCTGCTCCGGATGACGGCCACCGGGCAGTGTGCCTTCTTCACCAGGGTATGCGCGGTCGAGCCGAGGACCTTGCGGGCCACCCAGCCCGTCCCCACCGAACCCACGCACACCATTGCGGCGTCGCGTGATTCGTCGATCAACGCGTCCTCCGAGGAACCGCGGACGATGTCGCATTCGACCTTGACCGGCGTGCCCATCTCCTGCAGCGCTGCATCGGCGGCGCGCAACGACGATTCGGCGTATTCGATGTCCAAGCCGTCATCGCCCGCACCCCGTCTCGGTATGGCATGGATCAGCCGGAGCGGGATGTTGCGGCTGGCGGCCTCCGCGGCTGCCCATTTGGCCGCGTTGATCGCGGCGTCCGAGCCGTCGATACCTACCACGATCCGCTGCGACGACTGCGGATTGTTCATCGAGTCCTCCTCTATGACTGACCACCGGGACATCGATGGCCCGTCACTGGCCACGTTATGGGCAGACGGCCTGGTTCAGCAGGGTCGTTCGACCCACGTTCGGAGGAATTGGTCACCCGGCTTCAGGCGACCTCGACCGTATGCCCTGGGGCCAGGTGCTGCAATCGGCCACGGCATTCCACCGCGACCGGTGCACTGTTGCCCGCCTCGGAGGTCAGCTCGGCCGCCCGTCCGCTGACCCGAAGGTGTAGTCGTTGGCCGCGATAGATGAAGGGAAACTCGATGGAGCCCAGGGCATCTGGCCATTGCGGGCTGAGGATCAGCCGGTCGTCGCGGGTTTCGAGTCCGGTGAAACACCGTTGCAGCAGGTCGATGCTGCCGGTCATCGCGGCCAGGTGTATCCCCTCCGACGTGGTGCCGCCTTGGATGTCGACGACGTCGGAAGCCAAAACTTGTACGAAGTACTTCATGGCGTGATGCCGGTTGCCACGGGTGAGGACCCAGGCATGTACGACGGCGCTCAGGCTGGAACCGTGGGAAGTGCGTTTGATGTAGTAGTCCACGGTCTCCGGGATCTGCTCGGGCGCGAAGCGGTAACCGAGCCGGCCCAACAGACCCAGCAGCTCGTCCGACGACAGCAAGTAGAACAACATCAGCGCATCGGCCTGCTTGGACGCCTTGTAGTTGTTCACGCTGTCGTTCTCGGCCTCGAGAATACGGTCGAGCCGCTGGATGTTGCCGTACCGCTGCCGGTACTCCTCCCAATCCAGTTCCGCCAGTTCCGCATAACCTTCGAACTGACTGATCACACCGTCGTGGAAGGGCACGAACATCCGGCGCGTCACGCGGTCCCACCTATCGAGCTCGTCGGCCGTGAGATCCACTTTCGCCACCAGATCGAGCCGGTCCCGCAGCGGTAGCAGATCGAGCGCGTCCATCGCCCGCATGATCACCCAGACGGCCATCACATTCGTGTATGCGTTGTTGTCGATGCCGTCGTATTCCTTGCCCGGATAACCCGAATGGAATTCGTCGGGGCCGATGACGCCGCGGATCGTGTAACGTCCGCGAGTCTTGTCCAGTTTCGCCAGACCCGCCCAGAACCGTGCGATCTCCACCAGCATCTCGGCCCCGTAGTCAACAAGCAACTGGCGGTCGCCCGACACCTGATAGTGCTGCCAGAGGTTGTAGGCGATGGAGAGACCGACATGATGCGCACGGCCGCTCGGATCCGGATTCCACCGGCCGGACTGCGGATTGAGGTGCATTTCCTGGCTGACCTCTCGGCCGTCGCTACCCGACTGCCAGGGATACATCGCGCCGAGGTAACCCGCCACCCGCGCTGCGCGGCGGGCCTCGGGCAGCCGCCGATAGCGGTAAAGCAGCAGCGACCGGGTGACGTTCGGCATCCGTATGCCGAGGACCGGGGCCACGAATAACGCGTCCCAGAAGACGTGACCGCGGTAGGCCTCACCGTGTAGGCCCCTCGCGGGGACGCCGGCGTCGAGGTCGGCGGTGTGCGGCGAGATCGTCTGCAGCAGGTGCACCAAGTGCAGCCGGAGGATGCGTAGCGCATCGGCGCTATCGATGCCGTCGGCCAGGCCGATGGCGCATTGTTCCCACAGCAGCGCCCACGCCCGGGCATGCTGACGATGCAGCTCGGCGTATCGTCCGGCGGCGTCGAGGTGCAGCTGGGCGGTGCTCGCGGGCTCCGAGATGGCGCTGTCCCGGCTCGTGAAGATGGTCGCGACCTTTTCCAGCGTGACCGATTGCCCCACGGCCAGCGCGACCTGGATGTCGTGCCCGCCGCGGCCGGCTTCCCGCACGATTTTGTACTGCGCAACGGCCCGAGCATCGTCGCACCACACGGTGCTGCGCGCGGCCACCGCGATGCTGATGCGCGATTGCGATGTTTCGGTGCGCAATATCGCCGAGTCGGCTGCGGATTCGTCGATCACGGTTGTCGCGAGGTGCGTGCTCGACAACGAACGGTAGCGCTCGACCATGGTATTGCAGACGTTGCCGTCCAGCAGCGACCGGAATTCGATGGTGCCCGACCAGTTCTCAGCAACGATCGTGGTTTGCATGGCGAGCAAGTGCGGCTGGTCCATGGACGCGAACCGTTCTTGGATCACGGTCGTGATTTGGTCAGCGCCGTCCCGGAACCGCAGGGTGCGCGTCAACGTCGCGTGTCGCAGGTTGAATGTCTGCCGGTAGTACAACAATTCGGTGTCGTCAATGTGAAACCACTGCCCGCCGTTGATCCGAAACGTCAGCGAGAGCCAGTTGGGGAGGTTGACCAGGCTTTCGTTCTCGATGGTCCGGCCGGCGACGCGATCGACCAGCGTGTTGTAGACGCCGGCCACATACGTCCCAGGGTAATGCGCCTCGGCTGCTGTCGCCTCCGGGGCGCAGCCACGGGTGACGACGTAGCCGTTACCGACGGCGCACAGCGTTTCGCGCAGTCGCTCGTAATCGGGGTCATATCCCTCGTAAACGAGCTCCCACGGATCGCTGGGCTCGGCCGCCGCGCGTAGATCGTTGGCCAGGCGCCGGACGAAATCACACACCGCGGACGGATCCGCGAGGCTGAACAGCGCGGCGCATGGGCGATCCCAGTCCTCGTTGTGCCGCAACGCAATTCCGACGCCGTCGAATTGGACCGCGTCGAAGGCGTCCTCGTCGGCAAGGTCTTCGCCGACATAGATCGGTAGCACGGTGCCGCTCCCCGTTCCCTCGATGTGTTCGAGGATCCAGGTGAGCGTCCTGCCCTTGTCCCAATCGAGGCTGGGCCGAAGTTCGATGACTTTGCGCCCCGCCGTGACCCGCAGGCCCTGGGATCGGCCGAGCTTGCGTGTCGTCGCGATCACGCGGTCGACCTGTTCGGGGTCGACGTTGCGGTAGTGAATCGCGACCCCAAAGCGCTTGTGTTCCACACGGATTCCGGGTAATTCGCCGAGCAGCTCCGCTAGTCGGTGGGCCGCACGCGTCAGGGCTGCGGTGGCACCGACGGCTGCGGCGTTCTCGTGGTGGGTGCCGTCCGGTGCCACGAGCTCGAAGCCGTGACTGCCCGCGTACCAGATTCCGTCGACGTTCACGCGTTCACGAAGATCGCCCAGATCGCGTCCGCTTATCACCGCGACCGGGCACTGGGTCGCCAGCGCGCGCAGTGCTTCGGCTGCGCCCTCGACCAGGGTGGCGGCCTCCGGCTCGGCGACGGTCTCGGACAGCGTGCCGTCGAAGTCGAGGAACACCGCCGGGCGCCGGCTGGCCACCAGTTCCTTCAACTGGCTGTAGACCTGCATCGCGTCGGCGATGGTCGACAAGGGTTTGCCGCCGGGCTGCACCGAGACCTCGGCAAGATCGCCGACGACGATGTCCGCCCCGCGGGACAGCAATTCGCCGGCTCCTCCGTTGCGCTCCAGACCGATGACGAGGCCGAAGCCGGCATCCCGGCCGGCCGCGATTCCCGCGTCGCTGCAGTCGATGAGGACGCAACGGCCCGGCCGCACGCCCAGGCGCGTCACGGTCATGGTCAGCGCCGCATCGGCGCGCTCGCCGGCGCCGTCGGCGCAGACGACTTCCTCGACCCCCGCGGCGCGCAGCACGGCTTCGCAGTCCCGGGTGGACGAATAGGCGGCGGTGGCGACGCCGACGTCGCGCACTCGCTGCAAAAATCTGGCGGTCGAACCGCGGGCTTCTTCCACCCCCGGTGCCGGCTCCACGACAACACAGTCGAGCCCGAGAATCACCGCGTCGTGGTAGCGCCTATCGACCGTGACAGGCGATTCGGTCACCTCTGTGACGATGCCACAGCACCGGCGCTGGTCAAGGCCCACGGGTGCAAGGGGGCCTCATGGCCATGCGGTTGGTGACTAAAGCCTCATGATCGACGGCCGTTCCCGCCATAGCGTTTTGGGCGAGGAGAGGGAGAACATCATGTCCGTACTCGCAAACCGCCATGGCATCGTCGTTGGAATCGACGGATCGCCGGCCTCGAACGCCGCCGTCTGTTGGGCGGCCCGTGACGCGGCGATGCGACACGTCCCGCTGACCGTGGTCCACATGGTGAACGCGATGGTGCCGATGTATCCGGCCCTGCCACTGTCGACCGGCGTGGCGGTGTGGCAGGAGGAGCAAGGCCGGGAGGTCCTCGAGCAGGCGGTCAAGATCGCCGAAGAGGCCGTCACCACGGACCGCAAGGTTGACTTCCGAAGCGAGCTGAGGTGCGCGCCCCCGGTGCCCACGTTGGTCGAGATGTCCAAAGAGGCCGAGATGGTCGTCGTCGGCAGCAACGGACGCGGGGCGATGAGCAGGCTGCTGTTGGGTTCGGTGAGCAGCAGCGTGGTCCGCAGCGCGCGCTGCCCGGTCGCAGTCATCCGCGACGAAGACCCGCTCATGCCACACCCCCAGCAAGCCCCGGTGCTCGTGGGCATCGACGGCTCACCCGCATCGGACGTTGCGGTGGCCGTCGCTTTCGACGAGGCGTCGCGACGTGGTGTCGAGCTGACGGCGCTGCACGCCTGGAGTGACGTCGACGTCTTCGAACTGCCAGGAGTGGATTGGTCGGCGGTGAAGGCGGAAGCCGAGCGGAGCCTGGCCGAACAACTGGCCGGCTGGCAGGAACGCTATCCCGACGTGACCGTGAACCGGGTCGTCGTTTCCGACCGGCCGGCCCGCCAGCTCATCGAACAGTCGGAATCCGCCCAACTCGTCGTCGTGGGCAGCCACGGCCGCGGCGGCCTGTCCGGCATGTTGCTGGGCTCGGTCAGCAACGCCGTGGTCCATTCGGTCCGGATGCCGGTGATCGTCGCGCGGCCGTCCTAAGGCCGCGCCGCCGCCGTGCCCTATCTCGATCTGCACGAAACCCACACGGGTGTCGTCATTCTCGCCGGCGCCCGCGCATACAAGGCCAAGAAGCCGGTGCTGACCGACTTTCTCGACTTCCGCACGCCGCAGCAGCGCGAGCACGCCTGCCGCCGGGAGGTCGAGCTCAACAGCCGGCTCTCGCCCGAGAGCTATCTCGGCGTCGCCCACCTCACCGACCCGCTCGGCGGCCCGGCCGAACCGGTCGTGGTCATGCGGCGCTACCGCGACGAGGACCGCCTCGCGCACCTGGTGGCCCACGACACCGCAGAGTCCGTCCACCGCGTGCTGGACGCGGTTGCGGCCGTGTTGGTCCGCTTCCACGAACGCGCCGAGCGCGGCGAGCGGATCGACGCCCAGGGCGAGTCCGCCGCGATCGAGTGGCGCTGGCGCGAGAACCTGTCCGAATTGGAACGGTATGCGAACCAATCGATTCCGGACATAGCCGAAAGGGAAGTAGCTCATGTACAGCGCCTGGCGGCCCAGTTCGTCGCCGGGCGCGCGGGGCTGTTCGCGCGGCGTATTCGCGACGGGCGCATCGTCGACGGGCACGGCGACCTGCTCGCCGACGACATCTTCTGGGTCGGCGGCACCCCAGCGCTGCTGGACTGCCTGGAGTTTGACGACCGGCTGCGCCACGTCGACTGCATCGACGACGCCGCCTTCCTCGCGATGGACCTGGAGTTCCTGGGCCGCAAGGACTTCGGCGACTACTTCCTGCAGCGTTACGCCGAGCACGCGGGTTGGGCGGCGCCGCCGGCGCTGTCCGACTTCTACATCGCCTACCGGGCCGCGGTGCGGGCGAAGGTGGACTGCGTCCGGGTTTCACAGGGCAGCCCGGGCGCGTCCGTCGACGCCGCCCGCCACCTGGCCATCGCCACCCGGCACCTGCAGAGCGGCACCGTTCGGCTTGCGCTCGTCGGCGGCAACCCGGGCACCGGGAAGTCCACCGTGGCCCGCGGGTTGGCTGAATCGTTTGGGGCGCAGCTCATTTCCACCGACGACGTGCGCCGAGAGCTTCGGGACTCGGGCGACATCGCCGGGGAGCCCGGGGTGCTGAACGCCGGGCTCTACAGCCCCGACCAGGTCGCGGTGGTCTACGAGACCACCCTCCGCCGCGCGCGGCAGTTGCTGGGCGAGGGGCACTCGGTGATCCTCGACGGCACCTGGCGCGATCCGCGGACGCGCGACCAGGCTCACCGACTGGCCACCGAGACGCACTCGGCGCTCGTCGAATTCGTGTGCTCGGCGACGGCCGACGTGGCGGCCGACCGGATCAAGACCAGGCCCGCGGGCAATTCGGAGGTGACCCCGGAGATCGCCGCCGCCCTGGCCGCCGGGCACGCCGACTGGGACGGCGCGCACCGGATCGACACCTCCCGCAGCCCGGACCTCGTCGCTCGCGAGGCGCACGACCTCTGGGGGCGCGCGACGTAACAGCCCTCAGGAGGTTCCAACGTCCCGGCCGTCGGGGACCAACGGCCCTGCCCGCACCCGCCGCACGGGGCATACAGTTTGCCTCACGAAATCGACGAAATGGTGGAGATGGACGCGAAAGTGCCGACCGCGAAGGTCATCCGGGACGCGGTGACGCTCGCGTGCCGCGCGCCTTCGCTGCACAACAGCCAGCCCTGGCGGTGGGTGGCCGACGGCACGAAGCTGCACCTGTGGGCCGACCCGCGCCACTCGATGCACGCCACCGACCACACCGGCCGGGAGCTGATCCTGAGCTGCGGCGCCGTCCTCGACCACCTGCGGGTCGCCATGGCCGCCGCGGGCTGGGAAAGCGTCACCGAACGTTTTCCCACCGAGGGCAGACCGGATCACCTCGCGAGTGTGGGCTTTTTGCCGGTGGAGAACGTGACGGCGCAGTGCCGGCTGCGAGCCGACGCGATCCTTCGCCGCCGCACCGACCGGCTGCCCCTGGGCGCACCGACCGCGTGGCCCACGCTGCATTCGGCCCTGAGCCGCGCAGTGACCCCCTACGACGTGTCGCTGGACGTGGTCGACGACGACGAGCGGCCGCGGCTGGCCGAGGCGTCGCGGCTCACCGAGCAGTTGCGCCGAAGCGATACGTCCTACCTGACCGAACTGCGTTGGTGGACATCGCCCTTCGAAGCGAACGCCGACCACGTGCCCGAAAGCGCCCTGGTGTCCAGTTCCGAGGCCGCGCGCGTCGACATCGCCCGCGCGTTCCCCCCGGCGGGCGGTGGCCGCCGCCGCGCCGCGATCGACCAGGACCACTCCAAGATCGTGGTCCTGTCCACCCATCACGACGATGCGCCGGCCGAAGTGCTGCGCTGCGGTGAGGCGCTGTCGGCGGTGCTGCTCGAATGCACTTTGGCCGGCATGGCCACCTGCACGCTGACCCACATGACGGAGATGTCGCTGAGCCGCGACATCATCAGGCAGGTCACCGGCGGCTCCGGCCAGCCGCAGCTGCTGATCCGGGTCGGCCGGTCACCGGCCAAGGACCCACACACGAAACCCACCACCCGGCGTCCGGTGACCGAAGTCCTCGAGATGCGTGGGTGACCGACATGCCAAGGAGGTGCCATCGATGACTCGGCACTGGCTGGTGATGGAAACAACCGGCAAGGGCGGTGAGGCCCCCTTCGTCGCGCGGGTCGCGGCCGCGGGCCGGCATCTGCCCGGAACCCACCTGACGACCGACGAGCTCATGGCGTCCACCCGCCACCGCACCCACATCGACCTGGAACGGCTCACCGGGATCCGCGAACGCCGGGTGTCGGTGGGCGATGAGGATTCCTACACCCTGGCCAGCTCGGCGGCGCTGAACTGCCTGGCCACCGCGCAGCAGGATCCGGCGGCGCTGGACGTGGTGATCAGCTGCAGCATCACCAAGTTCCGCGACGGGCTGACCCAGTGGCTCGAGCCGACCATGAGCAGCGCCGTGGCGCGCGGGATCGGGGCGGTGAACGCGATGACGTTCGACGTGTCCAACGCGTGCGCCGGAATGCTCACGGGCGTGACGATTTTGAACAACTGGATCCGCGAGGGCGTCGTCGAGCGCGGGCTCGTCGTCAGCGGCGAGTACATCTCGCAGCTCAGCAACAACGCCGCCCGGCACATCCGCAACATCATGAGCAAGGAGCTGGCCTGCCTGACCCTGGGCGATGCCGGCGCGGCGCTGCTGCTCGAGCGGGCACCGGCCGGTTCGGCCGGCATCGCCCTGGCGGGCTTCACCACCGTCGCCGACTACAGCCGGCTCTGCCTGGCGTATCCGCAGGGGGACGACCCGGGCGCGCGGATGTTCACCAACTCCCGCGCCATCCAGAAGGCCGCGATCGCCGACACCCCGCTGTTGTTGAGCGAAGTGCTTGACACCGTTGGTCTTTCGATCCACGACATCGACCACGTCATCACCCACCAGACGTCCGCGCGCGCCATCCGCAAGGGCATGGCGCGGATGTCGGAGGTGTTCGGCGACAGCCCGCGCCACGACGCGGTGATCACCGTCGACCGCTACGGCAACACCGCCTCCACGACCCACACGGTGGCGCTCGTCGAGGAACTCGAGGCCGGGCGGATCAGGCCCGGGGAGCGAATCGCGTTGCTGGCGCTGGCCTCCGGGCTGGAGATCGGTGTGGTCTTGTTGACCCTGGACGAGGATGTGGTGAGCCGCTATGGGCACGGTGATTGATCGGATCGACGTCTCGCATCCGCGGCTGCGGGGGCGCCACAGCGCGCTGCACTTGGCCGTCGTCGCCGCCAAGGACTGCCTGAAGCGGGCCGGATGCGATGCCTCGGAACTCGACCTCGTCGTCAACGCCGGCATTTATCGCGACCGCAACCTCGGTGAGCCGGCGCTCGCCGCGCTGATCCAGGACGACATCGGCGCCAACCCGGGGGACCCGCACGCCGGCGCCCACGGCACCTTCTCCTTCGACATCGCCAACGGCACGTGCGGGCTGCTGACGGCGCTGCAGATCGTCGACGGGTTCATGCGCAGCCGCGCCATCCGGCGCGCGCTGGTGGTCGCCAGCGACGCCGACCCAGGGCATGGGATGAGCGAGCACTTCCCGTTCTCGGCCGCCGGCGCGGCGATGCTGTGCGGCTGGTCCGACGACGACTACGGCCTCAGCCGGGTCTCCTGGGTGAACGACCCGAGTGAAGCCGGTGACGAAAACTTCAGCGCCACGGTGGGTTTCGCCGACTCCCGCAACGTCCTGCGCTTCTCCGAGTCGGCGGCGATGGACGAGCGGTTCGCCGCGGCGGCCGCGCGGGCGGTGTCGACGTGCCTGGCGGAGCAGTCGGTGCGGCTGTCCGACGTCGACGCGATCGTCGCCGCCCCCGCCCGGCCCGGATACCGCACCGCGCTGGGCGCCCGGCTGGGCGTGCCGGTCGAGGCGATCAGCGTCGCCGACGACGAACGCATGCACACCGCCGCCCTGGCCGCCGCGTTCGGGCAGCGGGCCGAGCGGTTGCCGGCGGGCGCGCGGGTCCTGTTCGTCGCGGCCGGGGCCGACGTCGTCGCTGGCGCCGCCCTCTATCGCCAGCCACCCCACGCCACGGGGCCATAACGACGAAACCCGTTACTGGACGCTCACTTCAGTAGGATTGCCCGGCGCACAACCACGTCAAGCGAGATTGCGCTCAGGGTTGTGTATGCGCTCATTGAACGGCGCTGTCGGCAATGTCGGCGGGAGACGCCCGGACCGATCAAGGCCAGCCGGTCGCCCCGACCCCGCGCTCGGTCCCCTCGATCACTGCAGTTGCACCGCACGCTCGAGGTCCAGGATCTGCCGGGTGGTCTTGACGACCACGTCGGGGTTCAGGCTGATCGAGTCGATGCCGCAGCGGACCAGGAACTCGGCCATGTCGGGGTAGTCCGACGGCGCCTGACCGCACAGCCCGGAGTGAATCCCGTTGCGCCGGCAGCCCTCCACGGCCAGGCGGATCATCTCCTTGACGCCCTCGTCTCGTTCGTCGTAGTCGAAGGCCACGATCTCACTGTCCCGGTCGACGCCGAGGGTCAGCTGGGTGAGGTCGTTGGACCCGATGGAGAACCCGTCGAAGCGCTTGGCGAACTCGTCGATGAGGATGACGTTGTTGGGGATCTCGCACATCGCGTACACCTTGAGCCCGTTCTCCCCGCGGCGCAGACCGTGTTTGGCCATCTCCGCCAGGACCAGGTCCGCCTCGGCCACCCGGCGCACGAACGGCAACATCAGCACGACGTTGGTCAGCCCCATCTGTTCGCGCACCCGCTTCATCGCCCGGCACTCCAGCGCGAATCCCTCGGCGTAGGCCGGGTGCGCGTAGCGCGAGGCGCCGCGGAAGCCGATCATCGGGTTGCTCTCGGCCGCCTCGAAGCCGCTGCCGCCGACCAGGCTGGCGTACTCGTTGGTCTTGAAGTCCGACATCCGCACGACGACGGGCTTGGGCCAGAAGGCGGCGGCGATGGTGCCGATCCCTTCCGACAGGCGCTCCACGAAGAATTCGGCGCCGTCGGAATAGGCGTAGGTCAGGGTTTCGATGGTCCGCCGTGCCTCGGGATCGTCCACCCGGTCGGGGTGGAGCAGGGCCAGCGGGTGCACCCGGATGTACTCGTTGATGATGAACTCCATCCGGGCCAGCCCCACGCCGTCGTTCGGCAAGAACGACGTCTTGAACGCCAGATCCGGGTTGCCGAGGTTGAGCATGATCTCGGTGTGCGGCCGCTCCTGGTCGGAGACCTCGGTGCGATCGACGCGAAAGCCCAACTCGCCGCGGTACACCCGGCCCGTGTCGCCCTCCACGCACGACACCGTGACGACCTCGCCGTCGGGCACGCTCGTGGTGGCGTCACCCGCGCCGACGACGGCGGGGATGCCGAGCTCGCGGGCGATGATCGCCGCGTGGCAGGTTCGCCCGCCGCGGTTGGTGACGATGGCCGCCGCGATCTTCATGATGGGTTCCCAGTCGGGCGTGGTGATGTCGGCGACCAGAACATCGCCGGGCCGGAACTCCGACAGCTTCCCGAGGTTGTCCATCCGGCGCGCGGTGCCGGTGGCCACCTTCTCGCCGACCGAGCGGCCCTCGGCGAGTACCTCCTTGCGTTCGGCGCCCTTGCCCTCGAGCACGTAGCTTTCGATCACCGTCAGGCTGCGCTGGGAGGCCGCGGTTTCGGGGCGCGCCTGCACGATGTAGAGCTTTCCGTCCAGACCGTCCTTGGCCCATTCGATGTCCATCGGCCGCCCGTAGTGGCCCTCGATCGCGCAGGCGTAGCCGGCCAGCTCGAGGACGTCCTCGTCGGTGATGCAGAACCGGGCGCGGTCGGCCTTCGGGGTGGGGATGTTGCGGACGGTGTTCTTCGTCTCGCCCTCGACGTAGATCATCTTGACCGCCTTGTCCCCGATCAGCCGGCGCAGCACCGCGCGGTGGCCGGCCTGATACGTCGGCTTGTGGACGTAGAACTCGTCGGGGTCGACGGCGCCCTGGACCACGTTCTCGCCGAGCCCGTAGGCGCCGGTGATGAATACGACGTCGTGGAAGCCGGATTCGGTGTCCAGGGTGAACATCACCCCCGACGAGGCGAGGTCGGAGCGCACCATCTTCATGACGCCGATCGACAGCGCCACCTTGAAGTGGTCGAAGTCCTGGTCGATCCGGTAGTGGATGGCCCGGTCGGTGAACAGGCTGGCGAAACACCGGCGGCAGGCGTCCAGCAGGCTCTCGGTGCCCTTGATGTTGAGGAAGGTTTCCTGCTGGCCGGCGAAGCTGGCGGTCGGCAGGTCTTCGGCGGTCGCCGAGCTGCGCACGGCCAGGCTGACGTCTTCGCCGTATTCCTCCTGAAGCTGCCGATAGGCGGCCGTGATCTCGGCGGCGAGCTCCGGGGGAAGCCCTGCGCCGTAGACGATTTCGCGGGCCCGCTTGCCCTTGCGTGCCAGCGCGGTGACGTCGTCGGGGTCGAGATCGTCGAGCGCGGCGTGCAGCGCGTCCCAGGCGCCGGCGGTGTCCAGCACGTGCCGGTAGGCCTCGGCGGTGATCGCGAACCCGTGCGGGACGCGCACGCCCTGCCCGGTCAGCTTCTGGAACATCTCGCCCAGCGAGGCGTTCTTCCCGCCGACCAGCGGGACATCCTCGATGCCGATTTCTTCGAAGAAGCGGATGTAGGTGAAATCGTTCATGGTGTTCTTCCTTCGGCAGGTTGCATCAATAAGATTCGTAGATACCGCTGTTCGCTTTTCGCATGATCCAGACGTAGTCCGCGCGTTCCCGGGCGGTTAACGACCCCGGCTCCTCTCCGCCGGGTGCCGCCAGCAGCCCCCGCACCTCGTCGAGGCGCCGAAAACCCTTGCGGTCCAGCCAGTCGGCGAGGTCCCGCAGCAGCACGGCGGCGTACTCGGGACCGTGGCGCAGCAGCGCCGACGCCGACTGGACGACGTCGGCCCCGGCGAGCAGGTACTTGGCCACGTCGCGTGCCGTCTCGACTCCCGTGCTGGCGGCCAGGGATGCCTGTATGCGCTTGTGCAGCAACGTGATCCACGTCAGCGGCAACCCGGTGTCCGCCGGGGTGGACAGCGCGACGGTGCGTACGGTGCCGAGCGTCTCGGGGTCGATGTCGGGCTGCAGGAACCGGTTGAACAGGACCAGGCCGTCGGCGCCCGCCGCCTCCAGCCGGTGCGCCATGTCGGCGGTCGCGCTGAAGTACGGGCTGAGTTTGACTGCGACCGGGATGCCGGTCGCGCTTTTGACCTCGGCCAGCACGTCGAGGTGGCGCTGCTCCACCGCGCGGCCGTCCACGCCGGCGTCGCCTGGCAGGTAGTAGATGTTCAGCTCGATCGCCGCCGAGCCGGCGTCCTGCATGCGGCGGGCGTAGTGCGCCCAGTTGCCGGGTGTGGACGCGTTGAGGCTGCCGATCACGGGGACGTCGACCGCGGCGACCGCGCGCTCGAGCTGGCGCAGGTAGCGGTGGGCGCCGCTGCCGTTGCCTGACGGTTCGACGGTGGCGGGGAAGTAGCTGAGCGACTCGGCGTAGCTTTCGCTGCCCTGCAACGCCATTCGCTCGTTGTGCGCCGCCTCGCGGCGCAGTTGCTCCTCGAACAGCGAGTACAGCACCACCGCCCCGATGCCCGCGTCGGCGAGCCGGCGCACCCCATCGACCGTGCTGCTCAACGGGGATGCCGATGCCAGCAGGGGGTTGCGCAGCCTCAGGCCCAGGTAGTGAGTGGTCAGGTCCATCAGCCCTCCCTCCGCGCGTCGGACGGGAAGTGGCGCGGGTCGCGGGAGGCCATGTCCTCGTAGTCGTTCCAGCGCTGGTCGATCGACTCCTGCGCCAGCGCCGCGAGGCGTTCGGCCTCGTCGGGGTCGGTGTTGGTCAGGCTCCGGTAGCGCAGCTCGCGGCTGCGGTAGTCGGCCAGGGGCAGGCGGGGCCGGTGCGAGTCCAGCAAGAACGGCGGGTTTCCGGTGGCGCGTAGCACCGGGTCGTAGCGGATCAGCGGCCAGTGCCCGCAGGCGACGGCGCGGTGCTGCTGATCCAGGCCGTTGCGCATCTCGAAGCCGTGCGCGATGCAGTGGCTGTAGGCGATGATCAGCGACGGCCCGTCGTAGGCCTCGGCCTCGCGGAAGGCCAGCAACGTCTGTTGCGGGTCGGCGCCGAAGGCGACCCGCGCGACATAGACGTTGCCGTATGAGATCGCCTGCAAAGCAAGGTCTTTGCGCGGTACCGTCTTGCCGCCGGCGGCAAACTTGGCCACCGCGCCCAGCGGTGTGCTCTTCGACATCTGCCCGCCCGTGTTGGAGTACACCTCGGTGTCGAGCACCAGCACGTTGACGTTGTGCCCGCTGGCCAGCACATGGTCCAGGCCGCCTGCGTCGATGTCGTAGGCCCAGCCGTCCCCGCCGACGATCCACACGCTGCGGCGCACCAGATGCTCCATTACGCTCTGCAATTCGTCACCGACCGCCGGGTTCAGCCGGTCGAGCCGGCCGCGCAGCTCGGCGACGCGGCGGCGCTGCTCGTCCAGTTCGGATTCGCGGCGCTGCGGGGCGGCCAGGGCCGCGTCGACGAGGTCGGGGCCCAGCGCGTCGCGCAGTTCGGTCAGCCGCTGGCGGGCCTGGCGGAGATGGGTGTCGGCGGCCAGCCGCAGCCCGAGCCCGAATTCGGCGTTGTCTTCGAACAACGAGTTCGACCAGGCGGGCCCGCGTCCCTCGGCGTTGGCCGTCCAGGGCGTGGTGGGCAGGTTGCCGCCGTAGATCGACGAGCAGCCGGTGGCGTTGGCGATCACCAACCGGTCACCGAAAAGCTGCGAGAGCAATTTGAGGTAGGGCGTTTCCCCGCAACCGGCGCACGCGCCGGGGAATTCGAACAAGGGCTGCAGGAACTGCGTGCCGCGGACGGTGCCGAAGTCGACCCTCGAGCGCTCGGCCACCGGCAGAGTCTCGAAGAACGCGATGTTCTCGCGTTCGGGGGCGACCAGCGGTTCGCGCGGCGCCAGGTTGATCGCCTTGGTCACCGGCGTGCCGGGCACCACAGCCGGGCAGGCCTGGACGCACAGGTCGCATCCGGTGCAGTCCTCGACGTAGACCTGCAGGGTGTAGCGGGTGTCGGGCAGGCCGACCGCGTCCAGCGGCGCTGAGGGGAACGTCGCGGGGGCGTCACCGAGGTGCTCCTGGTCGTAGAACTTGGTGCGAATGACGCTGTGCGGGCAGACGAACGAGCAGTTGCCGCACTGGATGCACGTGTCGGGGTCCCAGACCGCGACGAGGTCGGAGATGTTGCGCTTCTCGTAGGCCGCGGTGCCGCTGGGGTAGGTGCCGTCGATCGGGAGGGCGCTGACCGGCAGCGCGTCCCCGCGCCCGGCGATCATCTCGCCGGTTACCGCCCGCACGAAGTCGGGGGCGTCGGGTCCGACCGGCGGCTCGAGCGCGATGGCGGAGTTTGCGGTGTCCGGGACATCGACCTGGTGCAGCCGTTGCAGGGCGCGGTCGACGGCCTCGGCCTCGCGGGCCACCACGTCGGCGCCCTGCCCGGCGTACGTCTTGGCCGCGCTGTCCTTGATCCGGGCGAGCGCCTGTTCCAGCGGCAGCACACCGGAGATGGCGAAGAAGCAGGTTTGCAGCACGACGTTGATCCGCCCGGCGAGCCCGACCTCACGCGCGATGCCGCTGGCGTCGACGACGTACAGCCGGATGCGCTTGTCGAGGATCTGGCGCTGCACGCTGCCCGGCAGGGTGTCCCACACCTTCTCGGGCGGGTGCCTGGTGTTGAGCAACAGCGCGGCGCCCGGGGCGGCCCGGCCCAGCACGTCGAGCTTGTGCAGGAATCGCTCGTGGTGGCAGCCGACGAACGAGGCCTGCTGCACCAGGTAGGGCGCGTGAATCGGTTCGGGCCCGAATCGCAGGTGCGAAACGGTTTGCGAGCCAGATTTTTTCGAGTCGTAGACGAAGTAGCCCTGGGCGTAGAGGTCCTCCTCGCCGCCGAGGATCTTGATGGTGTTCTTGTTGGCGCCGACGGTGCCGTCCGAGCCGATGCCGAAGAACACCGCGCGCACCGTGTCTGTGTCTCCAGGGGTCTCGATGTCGAAGCTCGGGTCGTAGTCGATGCTCGTCTGACTGACGTCGTCGTCGATGCCCACGGTGAAGCGGGCCCGCGGCCGGTCGCGAGCAAGTTCGGCGAATACGCCGGCGACCATGGCCGGGGTGAATTCCTTCGACGACAGCCCGTAGCGCCCGCCGCACACCATCGGCAGCGCCGACCGCTCACCGCTCGCGTACGCCTCGGCGAGGGCCGCGACGACGTCCAGGTACAGCGGCTCGCCGTGCGACCCCGGTTCCTTGGTGCGGTCGAGCACGCCGACCGCGCGCACGGTCGGGGGCAGGGCGGCCAGCAGCGCCCGCACCGGGAACGGCCGGTACAGCCGCAGCCGCAGTACCCCGACCCGCTCGCCGCGGGCGACCGCCGCCGCCACCGTGGCGGCGGCGGTCTCGGCGCCGGATCCCATCAGCACCACCACCCGCTCGGCCTGCGGGTGTCCGGTGTACTCGACGATGTGCATTGCCCGCCCGGTGCGGCGGCCGAGCTCGCTCATCAGGTCCTCGACCATCTCGGGCACCCGGGCGTAGAACGGGTTGACGGTCTCGCGGGCCTGGAAATAGGTGTCGGGATTCTGCGCGGTGCCGCGGACGAACGGCCGCTCCGGCGACAGGGCGCGCTCGCGGTGGGCCAGGACCAGCTCCTCGGGAACCAGGGCCCGCAGGTCGTCGTCGTCGAGCAACCCGATGGTGTTCAGCTCGTGCGAGGTGCGGAAGCCATCGAAGAAGTGCACGAACGGGATTCGGGTGCGCAGCGTGGCCGCGTGCGCGACCAGGGCCAGGTCGTGGGCCTCCTGCACCGAGGCCGACGACAGCAGCGCGAAGCCGGTCTGGCGCACCGCCATCACATCCTGGTGGTCGCCGAAAATCGAAAGACCCTGCGCGGCAATCGATCTGGCCGCGACGTGGATCACCGCCGAGGTCAGCTCGCCGGCGATCTTGTACATGTTCGGGATCATCAGCAACAGGCCCTGCGACGAGGTGAACGTCGTGGCCAGCGCGCCGCCCTGCAGGGCGCCGTGCAGGGCGCCGGCGGCCCCGCCCTCGCTCTGCATCTCCACCACCGTGGGCACCGTGCCGAAGACGTTGGGCCGGTGCCGGCTCGACCAGTCGTCGGCCAGCTCCGCCATCGGCGAGGACGGGGTGATCGGGTAGATGCAGCACACCTCGTTGAGGCGGTAGGCCACCGATGCCGCCGCCTCGTTGCCGTCGATCGTGGCGCGCGTCATCGCGGCTCCGGGATCATCTCGGGGACCATTTCGATGGCGTGCACCGGGCACTGCTCGTAGCAGGTGGCGCACCCGGTGCAGCGGTCGTAGTCGAAGCGATAGCGGTGACCCGGCCCCAGCTTGATCACCGCGTCCTCCGGGCAGGCGCCCAGGCAGCCGTCGCACTCGAAGCAGTTGCCGCACGATAGGCACCGGCCGGCCTCGAACGTCGCGGCCTGCGCCGACAGGCCGCCGACCACTTCGTCGAATCCGGTGATGCGTCGCGCGGCGGGAAGTTCGGGCTCGGCCCGCCGGGAGGCATCGCCGAAGTACCACGGGTGCAGCCGGTCGAACTCCGCGGTCGGGTGCTTGGGCAGGCGTTGCAGGTCGCCGCCGCGCAGCCACGCGTCGATGTGGTGGGCCGCCTTCTTGCCATGCCCGACGGCGACCGTCACGGTGCGTTCGCAGGGCACCATGTCACCGCCGGCGAACACCCCCGGGCAGCCGGTCATCAGCGACGACGACACCCGCACCGAACCGTCGTCGTCGAACTCCACGCCGGGCAAGCTGCGCATGAACGCCGACTCGGTCTCCTGCCCCAGCGCCATGATCACGGTGTCGGCCGCCAGCGTCTCGTATTGCCCGCTCGGCACCGGGCGTCCGGAGTCGTCGAGCCGCATGAGCTCCACCTGGAGCTCGGGGCCGTCGAAGGCGGTGATCGTGCGCAGCCAGTGGATCCGCACGCCCTCGCGCTCGGCCTCTTGCACCTCGTGCTCGTGCGCGGGCATCTGGGCCGCGGTGCGGCGGTAGATGATGACGGCGTCCTCGGCGCCCAGCCGGCGCGCGACGCGCGCGGCGTCCACCGCGGTGTCGCCGCCGCCGTAGACGGCGACGCGGCGGCCGAGCTCGGGTGTTTCCCCGGCGGCGACGGCGCGCAGGAAGGAGACCGCGTCCAGCATCGACCCGGCGTCGGCGGCCGGGATGTCCACGCGCTTGGCGAGGTGGGCGCCGACGGCGACGAACACCGCGTCGAAGCCCCCCGCGTCGCGTTCGGCGGCCAGGTCCTGGACCCGGTGCCCGCACGTGAACTCCACGCCGAGGGCGGCGATGCGGTCGATCTCGGCGTCCAGCACATCGCGGGGCAGCCGGTATTTCGGGATGCCGTAGCGCATCATTCCGCCCGGCTGCGCGCCGGTGTCACAGACATCCACCAGGTGGCCGAGCCGCGCGAGGTGATAGGCGGCCGACAGCCCGCTGGGACCGGCGCCGACCACCAGCACCCGCTTGCCCGTCGGCTGCGGCGGGGGGTCGAACAGCCATCCCTGCGCGCGGGCGGTGTCGCCGAGGAATCGCTCCACCGCGTGGATCGACACCGAGGAGTCCAGATGCGCCCGGTTGCAGACGGATTCGCAGGGGTGGTAGCAGACGCGGCCGTGGATCGCGGCGAAGGGATTGTCGGCGGTCAGCTGCCGCCAGGCTTGCTCGAAGCGTCCTGCTCGGGCGTGGGCCAGCCACGCCTGGATGTTCTCGCCGGCGGGGCAACCGGCGTTGCACGGCGGCAGCAGATCGACGTAGATCGGGCGGCGTTCGCGGACCGGGCCCGTGCGCGGCCGCCCGTGCAGGAGGTCGGGCAGTGCGGTCAGGTCGGTGCGGGACGAGGCGGCGAAAGCATCTGCCTCGCTGCTCAATTGCTCTCCCGTCACCCCCCTCACGATATGGGCCCGGGGCGCGCCGCCACAGCCGCCGTTTGGCCTCAGTAGTTGAGGACTTACGGCCCTGCCAGCAGGGCATTGCGGTGCGGAAAGTAGCACCATGGAGCAATTGACCGCGCTCGATGCCGGCTTCCTGGAGGTGGAGGACTCGGATCCGCATGTCAGCCTGGCGGTGGGCGGTGTGTCGATCGTGGAGGGACCGATCCCGACCTACGAAGAGTTCGTCGGCGAATTCGCCGGGCGGGTGGCGGCGGTACCGCGCTGCAGGCAGATCCTGCGCACCCATCCGCTCGACCTGCGGCCGCCGGAATGGACGGACGACCCCCACTTCGACCTCTCGCGTCACCTGCACCGCGTCGCGCTGCCGCAACCGGGCCGCGACCCGGAGCTGTTCGAGATGATCGCGTCGCTGATGGAACGCCGACTCGATCGTGAGCGCCCCCTATGGGAGTCCTGGATCATCGAGGGGCTCAGCGGAAACCGGTGGGCGGTGCTCACCAAGATTCACCACTGCATCGCCGACGGCATCGCGATGACGCAACTGTTCGCCAAGTTCGGCGACGACGGTGACGGCGGCACCTTTGCCGTCGACGTCGGCGCCGCCAGGAAGCCGGTCCGGCGCGGGGTGGACCTGTCCAAGATCAGCCTCAACCCCCTGAGCTGGGCCAGCGGAATCGGGCGAAGCGCGCTCGGTGCGGTGACCGCGGCCGAACACGCGGCGATCGGGGCGGCCGAGCTGGCCACCGCGCTGATGCGCCCCGCCCCCGAGTCATCGCTGAACGGGCCGGTGACCGCGATGCGGCGGTACAGCGTGGCCCGCGCCCGGCTGACGGACATGAACAAGGTCGCCCGGGCATTCGGGGTCACACTGAACGACGTTGCGCTGGCAGCGATTACCAACAGTTACCGGGCCGTATTGCTGGCGCGGGGCGAGCAACCGGGCCGAGACTCGCTGCGCACCCTGGTCCCCGTCTCGGTCCGCGCGGTGGACCACTTCAATGTCGCGGGTAACCGGGTCTCGGCGATGCTGCCGTTGCTGCCCGTAGACGAGGCGGACCCGGTGCAACAGCTGAAACTGGTGCACGACCGGCTCACCCACGCCAAAGCGAGCGGTCAGAGCGAGGGTGGCAGCGCGGTGGTGGTGGCGGCCAGGAGCACCCCGTTTGCGCTGTCCGCGTGGGCGATTCGCTTGCTGTCGCGGTTCCCCCAACGCGCGGTCGTCGCCTTGGCGAGCAACGTTCCCGGTCCACGGAGCCGCCAGCGGCTGATGGGCCGCCGGGTGCTGGAACTCCTGCCGGTTCCCCCGATCGCTCTGCAGGTGCGCACCGGCGTCGGGATGCTCAGCTACGCCGACAGTTTCGTCTTCGGCATCACCGCCGACTACGACACGGCGCCCGACATCGACGCGCTCGCCGCCGGCATCGAGAAGGGGATGGCGCAATTGATTGCGGCCGCCCGTACCCGGCGCCGCAAGTCCTCATGACGCGTCGGACTGGGTGATGCGTTCATGCGCCGTCAGCATTAGGTGGTCGAACTCCGATTGGGCACCGAGGCGTAACCCGGCGCCGCGGAAGTCTTCGGCGATCTGCTCGGCAAGCGGGCGCAACTTGATGTTCGCTTCCTGTGAAAGCCATTTGAGCAACTCGAAGGCCGCGCTGTCACTGATGCCGTAGATCAGCATCAGCATGCCCTTGGCCTGTTCGATCCCGGCCCGGTTCCCGTTGATCTCGGCCAGCCTGGCGCTGACGATCTCCTCCGCCACCTGTCCCGTGGCCGGGGTGACGTCGATGTAAAACCCTTGCGTTCCAACGACGTCGCCGTCGTCGTCGAAGAACTGGTCGCCCACAACGACGACGTGGCGCACATTCCCGCCGGTGTCGATGATTCGATGGCGAGTGCTGAACGCCTGCCGGGTGTTGACGATCTGATCGATGGTGGCCGCGACCTGACCACGGTCGTCCGGATGCTTGTGCGAGAGAACCAGATCGGTGGTGGGCGTCACGCTACCGGGCTCATACCCGTGCATCCGCTGCACCTGTTCCGACCACTCCCAGCGCTGGTCGGTGAAGTAGAAGCGAAACCAGCCGGCCGGTTGCGCGGCGCCGCCGGCCAACGCCTGTTCGACGTTGGCGGTTTGGCCGTCCAATTCCCACTTCATCTCGCACCCGGTCTCTTCTGGCTCCGTGAAATCGGCGGAGGCGGCGGCCCGTGCGTTTCTGCAGGGACCCGGGCCGCCACCTGCCTGCCGGACATCAGGCGTTGATGACCTCGCGTTGCGAGGCGTTCTCATTGATGGCCGTTTGCCCGTCGCCGCGCCCGACGGAGATCTTGCGCGGCTTGGCCCGTTCGGCCACCGGAATGCGCAGCCGCAGAACACCTTCGCGGTAGGACGCCTCGATCTTGTCGGTGTCGAGGTTGTCGCCGAGCACCAGCTGCCGGCTGAACACCCCGCGCGGGCGCTCGGTGGCCAGCATCTCGCGGTTCGGGTCGAGGGCGGGCCGCTCGGCGCGCACGGTCACGACGTTGCGCTCGATGTCGATGTCGAGCGACTCGGCGTCGATGCCGGGCAGGTCGAACTCGACGACGAACTCCTCGCCCTGGCGCCAGGCGTCCATCGGCATCACTGCCGGCCGGGCGGCCGTACCGAACACCTGGTGGGCAAAGCGGTCGAGGTCACGGAAGGGGTCGGTACGCATCAGCATGGTGGTCACCTCTCACTCCAATCTAGGCTGTGGTCTGGCTATTACCTATGTCCAATGACATAGATTTGGTATAGCACTGTCGACATAGTGGCGCAAGTGTGATAAATAGATTTTCTAGGCCAGCTAGCTTCGAGGAGAGACGCGTGATGACCGACCAACGCGGCGATTCCGGCGTCCCGGCGCCCGATCACGGCGTGTATGGCATCTCGGTGGCCGCCGAGCTCTCCGGCATCCCGGTGCAGTCGCTGCGCCTGTACGAGCGGTATGGGCTGCTCGCGCCGGCGCGAAGCAACGGCGGAACCCGCCGCTACAGCGCCGACGACCTGGCCCGGCTCAAGCGCATCAGCGAGCTGGTCGACGCCGGCATCAACCTGGCCGGCGTCGCCCGGATCCTCGACCTCGAGGATCACAACGCGACGCTCTCAGCGGCCAACACCGACCTACGGTCCACGAACCGGACTCTGCGGAAGGGCGCGAGAACCGCGAAGGTCACGCAGGGCGCCGGCGAACCCGGCGAAGGGGCCGGCTGAGGTACCGCGGGTCCCCCGATTGCGCTCACCGACTTCGGGTACACAGCCTGCTGTGCCCTTGAGTTGAAGGAGATGCAATGGGAGAGGTGGCTGAGGCCAAGGCCCAGGTGGTCGACGGCGCACGGCGCGAAGCGGACGAATACCGCGGCGACGAGCCTCGGCCGCTGGGCGGCTACGTGGCGGTGTTGCTCATCTACACCGCCCTGGTAGCCGTCGCGACCACGGCCGCGCTGCTCACCGGGCGGACGTTGCCTACCCGGTGGCGGATCCAGGACCTGATCACGGTCACCCTGGGCACCCACAAGCTCTCGCGGACGCTGACCAAAGACGCGGTGACCAGCCCGTTGCGCGCGCCGTTCACCCGCTTCGCGGGCAGCGGCGGACCGGCCGAGGTCATGGAGGAGGTTCGGCACGATAGCCCGTTGCGGCACAGCCTGGGAGAACTGCTGACGTGCCCGTTCTGCCTGGATATGTGGGTGGCGACCGGCTTCGCCATCGGCTTGGTCTTCGCGCCCAGGTTCACCCGCCTGGTCGCCGGCGTCTTCACCGTGTTGACCGGCGCCGACTTCCTTCAGCTCGCCTACGCGATGGCGCAGCAGTCGGCCGAGGGTTGAGCCGCGCTCAGCCGGTCTTCGGCCTCGCTCGCCGCGAACTGCGCGCCCTCCCCGGAGGACAGCGCCGCCCTGGCTTCACGGGACATGATCGGGCAGGCCAAGCGAATCGTCGTGGAGCGCTTCAATCTCGACGCCGTCGAAGCGTTCGAACTCCTCGTCCGGCTTTCGCAGCAATCCAACACCAGGCTCATCGACATCGCGAAGTCGTTGATCGACAGCGAGCGTCCACTCAAACGCCGGCGTCGCTAAGGCGGCGTTTCGAGGGCCGCGAGGCGGGTATGTGCTGTCCACATGAAGGCTGTCACGTGGCACGGTAAGCGCGATGTGCGAGTGGAATCGGTGCCCGACCCGAAGATCGAGCAACCCACCGACGCCATCATCGAAGTCACGTCGACCAATATCTGCGGGTCCGATCTGCACCTCTATGAGATCCTCGGGGCCTTCATGAACCCCGGGGACATCCTTGGACACGAACCCATGGGAATCGTGCGCGAGGTCGGCGGCCAAACGGGCGACCTGCGGGTCGGGGACCGGGTCGTCATCCCCTTCCAAATCTCTTGCGGCAGTTGCTACATGTGCGACAAGCGGCTTTACACCCAATGCGAGACCACGCAGGTGCGTGACCAGGGCATGGGGGCCGCGCTGTTCGGCTACTCGGAGCTCTACGGCGAGGTCCCCGGCGGCCAGGCCGAACTGTTGCGCGTCCCGCAGGCGCAGTTCACGCACATCAAAGTCCCTGTGGGGCCGCCGGATTCGCGGTTCGTCTACCTGTCCGACGTGCTGCCGACGGCCTGGCAGGCGGTGGCTTACGCCGACATCCCGGACGGGGGCACGGTCACCGTGCTCGGCTTGGGCCCGATCGGCGACATGGCCGCGCGCATCGCCGATCACCTCGGCTATCGGGTGATCGCCGTGGACCTGGTGGCCGAGCGCCTCGGACGCGCCGCGCAGCGCGGCATCCACACCATCGACCTGGGCCGGCTCGACTCGCCACTCGGGGAGGCGATCCGGGACCTGACCGACGGGCGAGGCTCCGACTCGGTCATCGATGCGGTGGGCATGGAAGCGCACGGTTCCCCGGCGGCCAAACTGGCCCAGCAGGCTACCGGCATGTTGCCGGACTTCATTGGCAAGCGGCTCATGCAGACCGCCGGCGTGGACCGGCTCAGCGCGTTGTACTCCGCCATCGACATCGTGTGCCGCGGTGGCACGATATCGCTGATCGGCGTGTACGGCGGGATGGCCGACCCGCTGCCGATGCTCACCCTCTTCGACAAGCAGGTGACCCTGCGGATGGGCCAGGCGAACGTGAAGAGGTGGGTGGACGACATCATGCCGCTGCTCACCGACGACGACCCGCTCGGCGTCGACACTTTCGCGTCGCACGTGCTGCCCCTCGACCAGGCCCCGCACGCCTACGAGATCTTCCAGAAGAAGCAGGACGGTGCGGTTAAGGTCATGTTAAGGCCCTGAAAACCGCTGTGCGGCAAGGCCTCTCCGCTCCATCGTTTGGGGGAGGCCCCGGTAGGGTATTGAAGCGCCATGACATCCACAGAAGCCTCCGCCCCCACACCCACCGGAGAGGTGTGGCCGGGCCGCGCCTATCCCTTAGGCGCCACCTACGACGGTGCGGGCACCAACTTCGCCGTGTTCAGCGAAGTGGCCGAGCGGGTGGAGCTGTGCCTGTTCGACGCGGACGGAAACGAGAGCCGCGTCACGCTGCCGGAGGTCGACGGGTTCGTCTGGCACGCCTACATCCCCAACATCGAGCCCGGCCAACGCTACGGCTACCGGGTGTACGGCCCGTACGACCCGCAGAACGGCTTGCGGTGCAACCCGAACAAGCTGCTGGTGGACCCCTACTCAAAGGCAATCGACGGCTCGTTCGAGTGGGACCAGGCCCTGTTCAGCTACAACTTCGGCGAGCCGGACAGCCGCAACGACGACGACTCCGCCGCCTTCATGCCCAAGTCGGTGGTGATCAACCCCTACTTCGACTGGGGTAACGACCGGCCGCCGGACCACCAGTACGCCGACACTGTCATCTACGAGGCGCACGTCAAGGGCCTCACGCAAACCCACCCGGACATCCCCGAACAACTCCGCGGCACGTACGCGGCCGTGGCGCACCCCGTGATCATCGAGCACCTGAAGAACCTCGGTGTCACCGCCATCGAGCTGATGCCGGTGCACCACTTCGCCAACGACTCGACCCTGGTGGACAAAGGCCTCTCTAATTACTGGGGCTACAACACGATCGGGTTCTTCGCACCCGACTTCAAGTACTCCAGCGCCACCTCCCCCGGTGGGCAGGTGCAGGAGTTCAAGGCAATGGTGCGGGCCCTGCACGAGGCCGGCATCGAGGTCATCCTCGACGTCGTCTACAACCACACGGCCGAGGGCAACCACATGGGCCCGACACTGTCGATGCGGGGCATCGACAACGCCGCCTACTACCGGCTGGTCGACGACGACAAGCGCTACTACATGGACTACACCGGCACGGGCAACAGCCTCAACGTCGGGCACCCGCACGCGCTGCAGCTGATCATGGACTCGCTGCGCTACTGGGTGACCGAGATGCACGTCGACGGCTTCCGGTTCGACCTGGCGGCGACACTGGCCCGGGAGTTCTACGACGTGGACCGCCTGGCGGCGTTTTTCGAACTCGTGCAACAGGATCCGACGGTCAGCCAGGTCAAGCTGATCGCCGAACCCTGGGACGTCGGGCCGGGCGGCTATCAGGTCGGCAACTTCCCGCCGCAATGGACGGAATGGAACGGCAAGTACCGCGATGCCGTCCGCGACTTCTGGCGCGGCGAGCCCTCGACGCTCGACGAGTTCGCCTACCGGCTGTCCGGGTCCGCCGACCTGTACGAGCACACCGCGCGCCGGCCGGTCGCCTCGATCAACTTCGTCATCGCCCACGACGGCTTCACACTTCGTGACCTGGTGTCCTACAACGAAAAACACAACGAGGCCAACGGCGAGGACAACAACGACGGCGAAAGCCACAACCGATCCTGGAACTGCGGCGCGGAGGGGCCCACGGACGACCCGGGCGTCAACGCGCTGCGCGCCCGCCAACAGCGCAACTTCCTCACCACGCTGCTGCTGTCGCAGGGTGTGCCGATGATCTGCCACGGTGATGAGTTGGGCCGCACGCAGAACGGCAACAACAACGGCTACTGCCAGGACAACGAGCTCACCTGGATCGACTGGGCAAAAGCGGATAACGGCCTGCTGGAGTTCACCCGCGCGGTGTCGGCGCTGCGCGCCAACCACCCGGTCTTCCGCAGGCGCCGGTTCTTTTCCGGCAAGCCGCTGGGCCGCCGCGGCCAGGACGGCCTGCCCGACATCGCCTGGTTCACCCCGGAGGGAACCGAGATGACCGAGGAGGACTGGGGCGCGGGGTTCGCGAAATCCGTCGCGGTGTTCCTCAACGGGCACGGCATCCCCGACCGGGACCCCCGAGGGCAACGGGTGCTCGACGACTCGTTCCTGCTGTGCTTCAACGCCCACTACGAGCCGATTGAATTCACCTTGCCGCCAAAGGAATTCGGTGCCGCGTGGCAACTTATGATCTTCACCGGACCCGAGGAGGAGACGCCCGCGGAGGAGGTGCCCGGGGGAGGGGCGCTCACCGTGGACGCGCATACCGCCGTGGTGTTGCAAGCCCCCGACCGAGGCTGACGCGCGTCGGTGACCTTCGCCCCGCGATTGATGACCTTTTGCCCCCAGACATCGGTTCCCTACTCCCGCACACTGTCGGTTGCGCCGCGGGGGAAGAAAGGGGCAGCCGATGGAGAGGCCGAGCCCCGACGCGTGCCTGAACGACGTGGCCTGGTGCAGACGGATCGCCCTGGCGGTGGTGTTTGCCCTCGCGGGGGTGACATGGGTGGGCTGGGCGACCGGTATCGACCGGCTGACCCGGATCGATCCGACCTGGCCGCAGATGATGCCGTGGACCGCGTTGTGGCTGGCGATGCTGAGCATGGCGATCCTGGCGCAGGTGGGCTACCCATCGCGGGGGCGCGTGTGGGCCGGGCGTGTCTTGGCCCTGAGCGTGGGCGCTCTTGCCGCCATCACCGTCGTCGAGTACGCCATCGGTCGGCCGTCGTCCGGCCTGGACCTGGCCTGGTTCGGGGACGCGGTGCGCGCGTCGCAACAGACCTGGCCGGGACGCCCGAGCCCGCAGACGGCGTCATCGATGCCGTTCGTGGCGCTCGCCGTTGCACTGATCCGAGTGGATCGCGGAACCCGCGTGGTCTGGCCCGCCTGCATGGCGGCCGGCGGGGCCATTTCCTTCGTCACGCTCGGGGCCTACTTGTTCAACGCGTTGGCGCTGGTGGGCTATACGCCATCGACGGGCCAGGCGCTCATGACCGCCTTGGCTCTACTGCTGCTCGTAGCCGCGACGGCGCTGGCACGCCCCGACCGGTCTCCAGTCGCCTGGCTGCTCGCCCGGCCCGACCGCAAGTCACTGCTTCGGCTGGCCGGGATCCTCGCCGGCTTTCCGATCGTCGTCGCAGTATCGCGGCCGATCTTCCTGCGGCTCGGGCTGGGCGAGCACGCAGAATGGACCTTCTCGATACTGCTGGGCACCGCCATCGTCGGGGCGATCACGTTCTTCTTCATCCAGCGGGAGCAGCGGCTGCTGATAGAGAAGGAGCTGGTCAGCAAGGAGCGGGCCGACGCCGAGATGCGCTATCGCATCCTCGCCGACAACGCGGTGGACATCGTCGTTCACCTGCGCGGCGGCGAGATTGTGTGGGTCTCGCCGTCCGTGCAGGCCGCGTTGGGCCGCTCACCGCAAGGCTGGACCGGCTCGGATTTCGACAGCCACATCCATCCGCGCGACCTCGAGACGGTCATCACCGCGCTAGGGAGGGTCGCCGCCGGCGAATCGGTCCTGCAACGGTTCCGCGTGCGCTCCGCCGACGGCAATTACCACTGGGTCGAGGGCCACGGAAAACCGTACGTCGACGCCGAGGGCAACACCGACGGCCTGATCGCCGCGGTGCGCATCATCGACGAGCAGGTAGAGGCCGAACGGCGGCTGGAACGGATGGCACGGTTCGACATCCTTACCGGGCTGGTGAACCGGGCCGAGGCCATCAGCCGATTCGAGGCCGCGATGCAGAAGCCGCGGCCGCTCGGAACGTACGTCGGGGTCTTGTTCTGCGACGTCGACCGCTTCAAGGAAATCAACGACACCTGGGGCCACGGCGTGGGCGACTGTGTGCTGGCAACCCTCGCCGCAAGGATCCGTGGAAGTGTGCGCGGGAGCGACACGGTGGGCCGGATGGGGGGCGACGAGATACTCGTCCTGCTGCCCGACATCCACAGCGTCGACGAGCTCGCCCAGATCGCCGAGAAGATTCGCCGTCATGCCGCCGAACCCATTGATGTATCCGGGAAGTGGTTATCGGCGACACTGAGCATCGGCGCCACGCTCGCCATGCCCGGCGAGTCCGTCGACACGATCACCGCCCGGGCGGACGCGGCCATGTATCGGGCCAAGCTGGGGGACCGGAACACCGTCGTTCGCAACTAAGTAGCCGAGCCCTCGCCCTGCGACGGGTGCTATCCGGTAGGTTTTTGCCGACGGCAGCTCGTTACAAGAGAGGGCAAATATGTCAAGGACAGTGGTGGTGGGCGCCTCGAGCGGACTCGGTCGCTGCATCGGCGTCGGCCTCGCCCAGCGCGGCGACCAGGTCGCGCTGCTGGCCCGGCGCCGCGAGCGCATCGAGGCGGCGGCCAAGGACGCCGGCCCGGGCGCGGTCGCCATCGAATGCGACGTCACCGACGAGGCGTCGTGCCGGTCCGCGATCGCCGCCGCCGCCGACGCCCTGGGCGGCATCGACAACATCGTCTACACCCCCGCCGTCGGGCCACTGGTCCGCATGGTCGACACCGACGCCGCGACCTGGCGGCGCATCTTCGACACCAACGTCATCGGCGCGGCGCTGGTGACGGCCGCGGCGGTGCCGCACCTGACGGTCTCCGCGGGCAAGGCGGTCTACCTGTCCTCCGACGCGGGCACGTTCGGGCCGCCATGGCCGGGCCTGGGTGCGTACGGGGTCAGCAAGGCGGCCCTCGAGCGCATGGTCGACGCGTGGCGGGCCGAACATCCCGACATCGGCTTCACCACCTTCATCGTGGGGGAATGCCCGGGTGGCGAGGGGGACGCGGCCACGGGCATGAACATCGGCTGGGACATGGACCTCGCCATGAAGGCCGTGCCGCTGTGGGCGTCCCGCGGGTGCATGCCCGGCAAGCTGATGCCGGTCGAGGACCTCGTCGACGTGGTGCACACGATCCTGCGGACGAACGCCGCGACCTCGATGCCGGTGGTGGTGGCCAGGGGCGCGCCCGCCAGCCCCGCCGCGTTCGCCGATTCCGCGCAGTCCTAGCGGCGATCGCAAGCGCGGCGGGTCGCCGCCGTGGGTCTAGCGGCCCAGCTTCTCGCGGACCAGGTCGGTCAGGAAACGCCCGGCCGAGGTCGGCCGGAAGGCGCGGGCCGCCCCCGTGAGCGCCTCGCGCGCATCCGGGGGCAGCTCGATGTCGGCGGCGGCGACGTTGAACTCGAGTTGCTCGACGCTGGACGCGCCGGGGATGGCGACCACGCCCGGATAACTGATCAGCCAGGCCAGCGCCACCTGAGCGGGCTTGGCGCCGACCGTGGTCGCGACGTCGCGCAGCGTCTGCAGCAGCGGCTCGACGCGGCGCAGGTTCTCGGTGCCGAACAGCGAGTTCAGCGCCCGAATGCCCCCGGGACGGTTGTCCAGGCCGTATTTCCCTCCCAGCAGGCCCTGTTCGAGCGGGCTGTAGGCGATCACGATGCGGTTCTCCCGCTCGGCGAAGGGCACCAGGTCCTCCAGCGCCCCGGCGTGCGCCAGCGAGAAGTGCACCTGATTGCTCACGACCGGCCGCCCGAGCGCCGCGTCGGCCTTCCGCCACCGGTCGAGCGAGTAGTTGGAGACGCCGACCGCGCCGATCTTGCCGCTGTCGAGCAGGTCTCGCATGCCCGGCATGATCACCGTGTCGGGGACTAGCGGGTTGGACTGGTGGATCTGGTAGAGCGGGATGCGGTCCAGCCCCAGCCGCCTCGCGCTGGCGCGCTGGCGCTGTTTGATCACGGCGGGGAAGGGCGCGACCGGCATGATCTTGCTGGCCACCGCGACGTCGGCGCGCTCGTCGCCGAGCGCCTCGCCGAGGATCCGCTCGCTCTTGCCCAGCCCGTACACCTCGGCGGTGTCGAACAGCGTCACCCCCAGGGCGCGGGCGCGGCGCACGATGTCACGCGCGGCGCCCGAGGCGTAACCCTCGCCGTAGCCCCACTCGCGTGACCCGAACTGCCAGGTGCCCAAGCCGATTCGGCTGACCCGGCCCACTCCGTCGACGTCGAGATACTTCATGTGTCCACCCTAGCCAGGGATCTTGCCCAGCACGTAGTTGGCGATACCCACCCCGGCCAGCCGCGGTTGGCCGCTGTCCGTCGTGCCGCTGCAGGAGACCATCAGGTCGACGATGACATTGGCCTTGGCCGCGATCGCCCGGGCCGAGCGGATCTGCAGGCCCCTGGGGGCGAGGTCCAGCGTGGTGATGCCGTTGGGGGCGTCGGCGGGCTCGCCCACCGCAAACGGGAGCGCCTCCCCGTTGGCCGGTGTCAGCGTCACGGTTAAGCCACCGCATCGGCGCCACCCCGACAGCAACGCCTCCAGCTGCGCCCGGGCCGCCGCCGGGTCGTGGAAGGCCACCACGGCCTCGATCACCTGAGTCGACTTGAGAAAGCTGCGCGAGTCCCGGAACTCCGCCGCGCGATATCCGGTGACGCCGGCGCCGCTATAGGCGTCCGGCGTGCCGGGGGCGACGCTGCCCCAGCATTCCGGCCGGTCGATCGCCCCTTCTGCGCTGGAGCGGCCCATGTTGTCCCACGTCTGGCCGGCCTCGATGTTCTCGTCGGTGGTGAGGCTCTTCAGGGCGTCGGCGCCCGGCAGGAGCGCGGCCAGGGCGTCGGGCGCGACCGGGCCCGGCGGCGTCGGCGCCGCCGCGCTGGTGGGGGTGGTGGCCGGCACCGCGGTCTGGTTGGACGGGGTGCCGCCCAGCGTGGCCCACGCGATCAGGGCGACCACCGTGACGGCGATGAACGCATACGACAGCGCCAGCCCGGCGCGGGCCCGGTCGCGGCCGAGCTCGCCGGTGCGGCGGATCTGCGCCAGCCCGGCGTGTCCCAGGATCGCTCCGACGGGCGCGAACACGAACGCGAACACGAGCGACAACGTCGCCAGCACGTTGACGGGCGGGCGGTACGGCGGTGTGGGCGGCGGCGTGAAGACCGGCGGCTCGATTGGGGGCGTGTCTCTTATACACATCTCCGAGCCCACGAGACGGAGCTACATCGCGCACGG
>NZ_LZSZ01000038.1:0-25001 GCF_001665645.1 Mycobacterium sp. 852002-30065_SCH5024008
CGCCCACGGGCAGAAGGTGCAGAGCGCCGGCAGCAACATGGCCAGCACCGACAGCGCCGTTGGGTCCAGCTGGGCCTGACACCGCGTCTTCACTCGAAAGGGCCCGCACACCAAGGTGTGCGGGCCCTTTTCGTTTCGTAGGCCTTGCGGCTCTGCCCTATCCGGCGACCGGCGAACGCGGGATGAGTGAGGGGCGGAACCCGATCCGGTGAACCGCACCGTCGGACTCGCGCCCGACCATGGCGCCCAGCGGCAGCTTGGATATACCGCTTGGCGCCGCCGTCGTCGCGGCACCCCACCCGCCGGTCGTGGCGTTGGCGTCGAGCGCGGCGGGCAACGGCGTCACCGATGACACGGTGTCGGCCCAACTCGGCGGCACCGACAGGGTTCCCAGTGAGGCCGCCTGGCCCACGCCAGCCGACGCGCCTTCGCCGAGACCGCCGAGCGAACCCATGTTTCCGAGGCCGCCCAACGCTTCCGTTCCGGAAGCGCCCTCGGCCCCCAAGATCGAACCCGCGCCTTCCATATCAAGGGCCAAACCTCGGTAATCGAGGTCCAGGCCGCGATAATCGAGCCCCAACCCGTATAGGTCTATACCGACTCCACCCCCGTCGGCACCGAAACCGGCGGCGTCGGAGCCGAGGCCGGCAACGTCGGAAAACAGCCCGGCCGCGTCGCCGGAGGCGGCAGCCCCGCCGAGCGAGGACGCCAGGCCGGACGCGGTTCCCAGGCCGGCGTTCGCGGTCTTGGTGGCACCCTTGCTCGTACCGGTCAGGCTGGACAGCGCACTGAGCGGGGCGGACGCCCCCGACGACCCGAGTGACGCCCCGGTGCCCATCGCGGCCTGCGACAAACCGGTGCCGGACGTCGATCCCGGGGTTGACAGGCTCTGCAGCGCCTGCGGCACCGAGAACATCACGTGCGCCGAAGTCGTCCGGGCGGCGCTGCCGGCCTGGGTGCCCGTCGCCTGGGTCATGGCACCGGCTTGGCCGGCCACCCCGCCCTGATTGGTCGTCTGGGGCGGCGGCGTGAACGCGCCGAAGGCCGCGGCGGACGCCGAGCTGCCGGCGTAGGTGTACATCGCGGCGGCGTCTTGAGCCCACATCTCGCTGTACTCGGCCTCTGCGGCCATGATCGCCGGCGCGTTCTGCCCGAGGAAGTTGGTGGCGGTCAACACCATGAGCCGCGCACGGTTGGCCGCTATGAGCGGCGGCGGCACCGTCATCGCATACGCCGCTTCGTAGGCCGCGGCGGCCGCGGTCGCCTGGATCGAAGACTGCTCGCACAGCTCGGCGGTGGCGCGCAGCCACACCACGTAGGGCGCGACCGCGGCGGCCATGGACATCGACGTCGGGCCCGCCCACTCTTGCGTCAGGGTCGTGATCACCGACTCATAGCCGCCGGCCGCCGAGTTCAACTCGAGGGCCAGTGAGTCCCATCCCGCCGAGGCGGCCAGCAGCGTCGCCGGCCCGGGCCCCAGATACATCCGACCGGAGTTGACTTCCGGCGGCAACGCGCCAAAATCCATTACTTTCCTTTGACTAATTGAGTTTGCCGAAGCCGCATCAGGCGCCGACAGCGATGACAGCCGTTGCGGCGGCAGCCCTGGGCGTTGCGCCCACCAGCCCGAGCTACGAAAAGCGTTCCAAGCGGCCAATTTCGGCAACGCGAGTCAGGACTCCGTTGTCCTCCCCATCGAGGCTACGCAGTCAGCTGTCACCGGCATTCGACGAAATGCAGCGCCTTGCAAATAAGTCAAACCCGTTCTCGCGCGGGGGGATTTGACATATCGCCTGGAATTGGTTGGCAGATCAAACCAACGGCTGTGCGAATCCGGCTTTTGGGCAAACCAGCTCATCTCAAGCCGGGGGACGTGACTCATATAAAACTCATATTTGAGTGCCTTCGCGGTGACTCGCCCCGCGCCCCACATTTGAGCGCCCTATGAACTTCGTGACAGTTAGGTGTGTGGCTTGCCAGAATGTAGGAACATGACCGCAATGTCGGGTTACGCGGGTGGCCAGCGCCCTCGCCAGGCCATCCTGGGGCAGCTGCCCAGGATTTACCGTGCCGATGGATCACCGATCAGGGTCCTGCTGGTCGATGACGAGCCGGCGCTGACCAACCTGGTGAAGATGGCGCTGCACTATGAGGGATGGGTTGTCGACATCGCCCACAACGGGCGCGAGGCCCTGGCCAAGTTCGACAAGGTCAATCCCGACGTGCTCGTGCTCGACATCATGCTTCCCGACGTGGACGGGCTGCGAATCCTGGAACGCATCCGCCAGTCCGACGCCTACACCCCGACGCTCTTCCTCACCGCGCGGGACTCGGTCATGGATCGGGTCACCGGCCTGACCGCCGGCGCCGACGACTACATGACCAAGCCGTTCAGCCTCGAGGAGCTCGTCGCCCGGCTACGCGGGTTGCTGCGCCGTTCCGGCCAGCAGTCGCCCCCGGCCGCCGAGACCCTCAAAGTCGGCGACCTGAGACTCGACACCGCCAGCCGCGAAGTGACCCGCGACGGCACACAGATATCGCTTTCCTCGACCGAGTTCGAACTGCTGCGCTTCCTCATGCGCAATCCCCGTCGCGCGCTGAGCCGCAGCGAGATCCTCGACCGCGTCTGGAACTACGACTTCGCCGGCCGCACCAGCATCGTCGACCTCTACATCTCGTATCTGAGGAAGAAGATCGACTCCGGGCACGAACCGATGATTCACACCGTGCGCGGTGTTGGATACATGCTGCGGCCGCCGGAATGAGCCAGGAACGGGACGCCATGTCCGGGGATCTTCCGCGGTGGCTGCCCCGTTCGTTACGTCGGCAGTTGCTATTGGGTGTACTGGCGGTGGTCAGCGTCGTGCTGATGACGGTCGGGATCGTGTCCGTGCTGAGCCTGCGCGGCTACGTCACCGCGATGAGCGACGCCGACGTCGCTGAGTCCCTGGATGCGTTGGGCCACTCGTACACCAAATACGTTACGGGTGAACACAATCCGGCCAACGGCGCCAAGCCACTGGCGGAGGCGATGCTGCAGTTCACCGATCAGACGCCGGGAAACCTAATCGTGGTGCTGCACAACGGCACCGTGATCGGGTCGGCGGTCTTCTCGGAGGCCGAGGCACGGCAGGCGCCCGCCGACGTGGTCCGCACCATCGAGGCGCAGTCCTGGGCAAACGGCCCGCCACGGACCGAGAACCTGGGCAGCCTTGGGTTCTACCGGCTCAAGAGCCACGTCGATGGATCCGACGTGCTGATTGCCGGGGTGTCGCTGAACCTCGCCGACCGAATCATCGCCCGCAAGCAGGTCACCACCACCCTGCTGATCGCGGCGGCGTTGACGGTCACCGCCGGCCTCACCGTTTGGGTCGTCGGCTACACCCTTCGACCGTTGCGGCGGCTGGCCGGCATCGCGGCGGAGGTCGCCGCCATGCCGCTGACCGACGACGACCACCGAATCAGCGTCCGGGTGCGGCCGAAGGACACCAACCAGCAGAACGAGGTCGGGATCGTCGGCCACACCTTGAACCGGTTGCTGGACAACGTCGATAGTGCGCTGGCGCAGCGCGCCGAATCCGATCTGCGGATGCGGCAATTCATCACCGACGCCAGCCACGAGCTGCGGACCCCCCTGGCGGCGATTCAGGGATACGCCGAACTCACCCGCCAAGACAGCTCGGAGCTGCCGCCGACCACCGAATACGCGTTGGCTCGCATCGAGTCCGAAGCGCGGCGCATGACGCTGCTTGTCGACGAGCTGCTACTGCTCTCCCGCCTGGGCGAAGGACAAGACCTGCAAAGCGAGGACGTCGACCTGGCCGACGTCGTCGTCAACGCCGTCAACGACGCGGCGGTCGCAGCGCCGACGCACCATTGGGTCAAAGACCTCCCCGACGAGCCGGTGTGGGTTCGCGGGGATCATGCGCGGCTGCATCAGCTCGTCAGCAACCTGCTCCACAACGCCCGGGTGCACACCCCGCCCGGGGTCACCGTCACCACCGGGATCACCTGCCACCGCGACGGGCCCGAGGCGCCGTGCGTGGAACTGACCGTCGCCGACGACGGCCCTGGCATCGACCCGGACCTTCTCCCCCGCCTGTTCGAACGGTTTGCCCGGGCGGACAACTCCAGGCTCCACAGCTCGGGCACCGGGCTCGGCCTGGCCATCGTTAATTCGATCGTCAAGGCCCACCACGGCTCGGTCACCGCCGAATCCAGCGAGGGCAGAACGGTTTTCCGGGTACGGATCCCGATGATCGACGGTCCGGGCGCCGAGGCCGGATAGTCGCACGGATTCGCGCGCGCTTGCGGGCGTTAAGAAACCGTAAAGGCGCCCCGCGGCGCCGTTAGGAAAGTGTCAACCAAAGGCCCTAGCCCCGCGGAGCGAGCTAACTTCAAGCTGACCATGCCTCCGAGATAGCGCTGTGGCTGCCTCGACGAGGCCCATTCGTATGCGCGTAATCGGGGCGGAACGGAGACAAGATGGGCTCGAAATGGGTGTAGTGGCGTTCGTCGTGCTCACGGTGGCGGTGTTCGCCCTACTGGGCCTGGTGCAGAAGTTGGTCGAGCGGCTGTGAACTACGAAAACATCGTCGGCTTAGTGCTTTCCGTCATCCTCGCGCTGTTTCTCGCGTGCGCCTTGCTGTTCCCGGAAAGGTTCTAGTGAGCACAGCGACAGCAGGAGTCATCTTCCTCATCGTCCTCGTCGTGGCGCTGGTCGCGGTGCATGTGCCCTTGGGCGACTACATGTATCGGGTCTACACATCGGCGAAGGACGGTTACGCCGAGCGGGTCATCTACCGCCTGATCGGGGTTGACGCGCGCTCGGAGCAAACGTGGGGCGCCTACGCGCGCAGTGTGCTGGCGTTCTCGTCGATCAGCATCCTCTTTCTATTCGTATTCCAGCTCGTGCAAGGCACATTGCCGCTGCATCTGCATGATCCGGCCACCAAGATGACCCCGGCGCTGGCGTGGAACACCGCCGTCAGCTTCGTCACCAACACCAACTGGCAGGCCTATTCCGGCGAATCGACCCAGGGCCACCTCGTGCAGATGGCCGGCCTCGCGGTGCAGAACTTCGTTTCCGCCGCCGTCGGCATGGCGGTGGCGATCGCGCTGGTGCGGGGGTTCGCCCGCACGCGCACAGGCGAACTGGGGAACTTCTGGGTCGACCTGGTGCGCGGCACACTGCGGATTCTGCTGCCCATCGCGACCCTGGGCGCGCTCCTGCTGATCGCGGGGGGTGCGATTCAGAACTTCCACTTGAACGACCAGGTCGTCACCGCCCTCAACGGGGCGCAGCAGACGATCACCGGCGGCCCGGTGGCCAGCCAGGAGGCCATCAAGGAACTGGGCACCAACGGCGGCGGCTTCTACAACGCGAATTCCGCCCACCCGTTTGAGAACCCGACCACGTGGACCAACTGGCTGGAGATCTTCTTATTGCTGGTGATCAGCTTCTCGCTGCCACGCACGTTCGGGCGCATGGTGGGCAGCAAGAAGCAGGGATATGCGATCGCATCGGTCATGGCTTCGCTGTACGCGATCAGCGTGACCTTCATGATGTGGTTCCAGCTGCGGCACCACGGCACGGTGCCGACCGCGGTCGGCTCGGCAATGGAGGGGGTCGAGCAACGGTTCGGCGTCGCCAACTCCGCGGTGTTCGCCGACTCGACGACGCTCACTTCCACCGGTGCCGTCGACTCCTTCCACGATTCCTACACCAGCCTCGGCGGCATGATGACCATGTTCAACATGCAGCTCGGCGAGGTCGCGCCCGGCGGCACCGGGTCCGGCCTGTACGGCATGCTGATCCTGGCGGTGATCACCGTGTTCGTCGCGGGGCTGATGGTCGGCCGTACCCCCGAGTATCTCGGCAAGAAGATCAATCCACGCGAAATCAAGCTCGCGGCAAGCTATTTCCTGGTTACGCCGCTGATCGTGCTGACCGGAACCGCAATCGCGATGGCGCTGCCGGGCGAACGCGCCGGCATGCTGAACTCCGGACCGCACGGGTTGTCGGAGGTGCTGTACGCGTTCACCTCCGCGGCCAACAACAACGGGTCGGCATTCGCCGGGATCAGCGTCAACACCAACTGGTACAACACCGCGCTCGGCCTGGCGATGGTCTTCGGCAGATTCCTGCCGATCGTGCTCGTGCTGGCGCTGGCCGGCTCGCTGGCCAAGCAGGGTCAGACACCGGCATCGGCCGGGACGCTGCCCACCCATCGGCCACAATTTGTGGGAATGGTCGCCGGGGTGACCCTGATTCTCGTCGCCCTCACCTTCCTGCCCATGCTGGCGCTCGGACCTCTCGCTGAAGGAATTCACTGATGACCGCGACGACCGTCGACCCGGCTGAGGAGACCCAGCCGACGGAGCACACAAGCACCAAACGCGTGCAGGGCGGCCTCCTCGATCCGAGGATGCTGTGGAAGTCGACGCCCGATGCGCTGCGCAAACTCAACCCGCGTACCTTGTGGCGCAACCCGGTCATGTTCATCGTCGAGATCGGCGCCACCTGGAGCACCGCGCTGGCGATCATCAACTCGACCTGGTTCGCATGGTTGATCGTGGTGTGGCTATGGCTCACCGTCTTTTTCGCCAACCTCGCGGAGGCGGTTGCCGAAGGCCGCGGCAAGGCCCAAGCGGAAACGCTGCGCCGCGCCAAGAGTCAGACGTTGGCGCGACGACTCAAGGATTACCGGCCGGGCGCCCCGGCCGTGGAGGAAGAGGTCGCCGCGCCGCTCCTTCAGCAGGGTGACGTCGTCGTGGTCGAGGCGGGCCAGGTCATCCCGGGTGACGGCGACGTCGTCGAAGGCATTGCCTCCGTGGACGAGTCGGCTATCACCGGTGAGTCCGCACCGGTAATCCGCGAGTCCGGTGGTGACCGCTCGGCGGTCACCGGCGGAACCACCGTGCTCAGCGACCGCATCGTCGTGCGGATCACCCAAAAGCCCGGGGAGAGCTTCATCGACCGGATGATCGCGCTCGTCGAGGGCGCCAACCGGCAGAAGACCCCCAACGAGATCGCGCTCAACATTCTGTTGGCCGCGTTGACGATCATCTTCGTTTTCGCCGTCGCCACCCTGCAGCCGTTGGCGATCAATTCGAAGATGAACAATCCCGGCGTCCCAGACACCCAGGCGCTCAACGCGAATGGCGTCACCGGGATCGTGATGGTGTCATTGCTGGTCTGCCTGATCCCGACGACCATCGGCGCGCTGCTTTCCGCGATCGGCATCGCGGGCATGGACCGGCTGGTGCAACGCAACGTGCTCGCCATGTCCGGACGCGCGGTCGAAGCCGCCGGCGACGTCAACACGTTGCTACTCGACAAAACCGGGACCATCACCCTCGGCAATCGGCAGGCCGCCGCCTTCGTCCCCCTTGACGGCGTCACCAATGAACAACTGGCCGATGCCGCGCAGTTGTCCAGCCTTGCCGACGAAACACCAGAGGGACGCTCGATCGTCGTGTACGCCAAACAGCACTTCGGGCTGCGTGCCCGCACTCCCGGTGAACTCTCGCACGCCCGATGGGTGAGTTTCTCCGCGGCCACCCGGATGTCGGGCGTAGACGTCGACGGACACCAACTGCGCAAGGGCGCGGCCAGCTCCGTCGCGGAATGGGTACGCGGCCAAGGCGGCAAGGTTCCCCAGCAGCTCGGCGAGCTCGTCGACGGCATCTCCGCCGGCGGCGGCACCCCGCTGGTCGTCGGGGAGAGTCGCGATGGGGAGGCGGCGGTCCTGGGTGTCATCCACCTCAAGGACGTCGTGAAGCAAGGCATGCGTGATCGATTCGACGAGATGCGCAGGATGGGCATTCGGACGGTGATGATCACCGGCGATAATCCCTTGACCGCCAGGGCGATCGCCGATGAGGCCGGCGTCGATGACTTCCTCGCCGAGGCGACGCCCGAGGACAAACTCGAGCTGATCAAGCGCGAGCAGGAGGGCGGCAAGCTGGTCGCGATGACCGGCGACGGCACCAACGATGCTCCGGCGCTGGCTCAGGCCGACGTGGGCGTGGCGATGAACACCGGTACGTCAGCCGCCAAAGAGGCGGGCAACATGGTCGACCTCGACTCCGACCCCACCAAGCTCATCGAAATCGTCGAGATCGGCAAGCAGCTGCTGATCACCCGCGGCGCGTTGACCACCTTCTCGATCGCCAACGACATCGCAAAGTATTTCGCGATCATCCCGGCCATGTTCGTCGCGCTCTTCCCCGGGCTGGACACGATCAACATCATGCGGCTGCACAGCCCACAGTCGGCGATCCTGTCCGCGGTGATATTCAACGCGCTGGTGATCGTGGCGTTGATCCCGTTGTCGCTGCGCGGCGTGCGCTACACACCGAGCAGTGCGTCAAAGCTGTTGAGCCGCAACCTATATATCTACGGCCTGGGCGGCATCGTCGCCCCGTTCGTCGGAATCAAGCTGATCGACCTGATCATCCAATTCGTCCCGGGGATGTCCTGACATGAGCTTCTCGAATTTCGCCCGCATGCACTGGGCGGCCTTGCGCGCGCTGCTGGTGCTGACCGTCATCACCGGTCTCGCCTACCCGTTAGCCATCTGGCTAGTCGCGCAGCTGCCCGGGCTACGCGATAAGGCGGAAGGGTCGATTCTCACCGCCAACGGCAAGCCGGTCGGCAGCCGGCTCATCGGTCAGCTGTTCACCGACAAGGACGGCAACCCGATGCCGCAGTACTTCCAGAGCCGGCCCTCGGCGGCGGGCACCGGGTATGACCCGCTCTCGTCGAGCGCGAGCAATCTCGGGCCGGAGAGCATCGTCGATACACCCGCCGACCCGTCACAGGTAACGGCCGGAAAGTCTGCGTCGGATGCGGGATTCAAGCCGAGCCTGCTGACAACGGTCTGTGCGCGCAGCACAGCCGTGGGCCAGCTCGAAGGCGTGGACGGATCGCGACCGTTCTGCACCGGCGGCGGTGTGGGTGCCGTGCTGTCGGTGATCGGACCCCGTGACGCGCGCGGAAACGTCGTCCATCCCACCCGGGTGGTCAGCGTCAACGAGCCGTGCCAGACGACGCCGGCACCGTTCCTGACGCTCTACGAGGGTGTCCGCGTCGAATGCGCAAAGTACGGCGAGGACTACTCGATCGGCCAGATGGTGCCCATCCGCGGCGCCGCACCGGCAGACCCCGCCGTGCCCGCCGACGCCGTCACCGCCAGCGGCAGCGGTCTCGACCCGAATATCTCGCCTGCCTACGCTGCCATCCAATTACCCAGGGTGGCCAAGGCCCGGCACGTCAGTCTGGATCAGATACGTGCGGTGGTAGCCCAGTACACAAGCGGCCGCACCCTTGGTTTTTTCGGTGAACCTTGCGTCAATGTGTTGCAACTCAACCTGACACTCGATCACAAATATCCGGTCTCGAGCTAGCGCGATAGGGGGATGATGGTTGACGTGAGTGTCGTTGACCACCGTCCCAAGCGCGGCGAGCTGCGGATTTACCTCGGCTCAGCTCCGGGGGTGGGCAAGACGTACGCGATGCTCGGCGAGGCTCATCGCAGGCTCGAACGCGGTACCGACCTCGTGGCCGGCGTGATCGAGACGCACGGCAGGGCGAAAACCGCTGAGCTGCTTGAGGGCATCGAGTTCGTCCCGCCCCGCTACATCGAATACCGCGGCGGCACCTTCCCCGAACTCGACGTTCCGGCCGTCCTGGCGCGCAGACCCCAGGTCGTCCTCGTCGACGAGCTCGCGCACACCAATACCCCGGGCAGCAAGAACGCCAAGCGCTGGCAGGATGTCGAGGAACTGCTCGACGCCGGGATCACGGTGATCTCCACCGTCAATGTCCAGCATCTGGAAAGTCTCAACGACGTCGTCGCCCAAATCACCGGCATCGAACAAAAAGAGACCATCCCGGACTCCATCGTTCGGCAGGCCTCGCAGGTTGAGCTGATCGACATCACACCGGAGGCATTGCGCCGCAGGCTCTCTCACGGCAACGTGTACGCGTCCGAGCGCATCGATGCGGCGCTGTCCAATTACTTCCGCCGCGGAAACCTCACCGCGTTAAGAGAACTGGCGCTGCTCTGGCTGGCCGATCAGGTCGACATGGCGCTGGCCAAATATCGGGCCGAGAACAAAATCACCGAGATTTGGGAGGCCCGGGAGCGGGTCGTGGTGGCGGTTACCGGCGGCCCGGAGTCGGAGACATTGGTGCGACGGGCATCCCGGATCGCGTCGAAGTCCAGCGCCGAGTTGATGGTGGTGCACGTCATCCGCGGTGACGGCCTCGCCGGCCTGTCGGAGGCGCGGATGGCCAAGATCCGTGAGCTGGCGAGCAGTCTGGACGCCTCGCTGCATACCGTAGTCGGTGACGACGTGGCCACTGCCCTACTCGAGTTCGCCCGCGAGATGAACGCCACCCAGCTGGTGATCGGCACCTCGCGGCGGTCGCGGTGGACGCGGCTCTTCGAGGAGGGGATCGGCGCGAGGATCGTCGAGCAGTCGGGCAAGATCGACGTGCACCTGGTCACCCACGAGGAATCCAAACGCGGCTTTCGCGCCGCGTCACTGGCGCCCAACGAGCGGCGGGTGGCGTCATGGCTGGCGGCCATCATCGTGCCGTCGGCCATCTGCGCGGTCATCGTGACAGCGCTCGACCCATATCTGGGCACCAGCGGCGACAGCGCACTGTTCTTCGTCGGAGTGCTGCTGGTCGGACTGCTGGGAGGCGTTGCCCCGGCAGTAGTCTCGGCGGTGCTGTCCAGCCTGTTGCTGAACTACTTCCTGACCGCCCCCCGGCACACCTTCACCATCGCCGAACCCGATGCCGCCGTCACCGAACTGGTGCTGCTGCTGGTCGCGGTCGCGGTCGCGGTGCTGGTCGACGGTGCGACCAAACGCACGCGGGAAGCCCGTCGCGCCTCCCAGGAGGCCGAGCTCCTGATCCTGTTCGCGGGCTCGGTGTTGCGCGGCGCTGATCTCGAGACGCTGCTCGAGCGTGTCCGCGAGACCTACTCGCAACGCGCGGTCAGCATGCTGCGCGAACCCAGCGCGGAGGAGCGCGCCGGCGGCAGCAAGGCCGACGTCGTCGCCTGCGTGGGCAAGGATCCTTGTGCCACCGTCGATTCCGCCGACACTGCGATCGAGGTCGGCGACGACGAGTTCTGGATGCTGCTGGCGGGCAGGAAGCTTTCGGCGCGCGACCGCCGGGTGCTGAGCGCGGTAGCCAAGCAGGCCGCGGGCCTGATCCGGCAGCGCGAGCTGGCCGAGGAAGCCAGCCGGGCCGAGGCGATCGTGCGGGCCGACGAGTTGCGGCGCTCCCTGTTGTCGGCGGTCAGCCACGATTTGCGGACGCCGCTGGCGGCGGCCAAGGTCGCGGTGTCCAGCCTGCGTGCGGAGGACGTCGCCTTTTCGCCCGCCGACACGGCGGAGCTGCTGGCGACCATCGAGGAGTCGATCGATCAGCTGACCGCGTTGGTCGGAAACCTGCTTGATTCGTCGCGCCTGGCCGCCGGCGTGGTGCACCCCGACCTGCGCCGGATCTACCTGGAGGAAACGGTGCAACGGGCGCTGATCAGCATCGGTAAGGGCGCCACGGGCTTCTACCGATCCGCCATCGATCGGGTCAAGGTCGATGTGGGCGACGCCGTGGCCCTGGCCGACGCGGGGCTGCTGGAACGCGTCCTCGCCAACCTGATTGACAATGCGCTGCGATACGCGCCCAACTGTGTGGTTCGGGTCAACGCGGGGCGCGTGGGCGATCGGGTGTTGATCAACGTCATCGACGAGGGTCCCGGCATTCCGCACGGGGCAGAGGAGCAGATCTTCGAAGCGTTCCAGCGCCTCGGTGATCAGGACAACAGCACGGGGGTGGGTCTGGGCATGTCGGTTGCGCGGGGCTTCGTCGAAGCGATGGGCGGCACCATCGCGGCCGGTGACACTCCGGGCGGAGGGCTGACCGTGACGGTGGAGTTGGCTGCCCCGGAACCGATGGGTGAGCGATGACCCGGGTGTTGGTGATCGACGACGAGCCGCAGATCCTGCGGGCGCTGCGCATCAACCTGTCCGTGCGGGGATACGAAGTGATCACCGCCTCGAGCGGCGCGGGCGCGCTGCGGGCAGCCGCCGAGCACAAACCCGACGTGGTGATCCTCGACCTGGGCCTGCCCGACATCTCCGGTATCGACGTGCTGGCCGGCCTGCGCGGCTGGCTCACCGCACCGGTGATCGTGTTGTCGGCGCGTACAGACTCGTCGGACAAGGTGGAGGCCCTCGACGCCGGGGCCGACGACTATGTCACGAAACCCTTTGGGATGGACGAGTTTTTAGCCCGGCTGCGGGCGGCCGTCCGGCGCAATGCCGCGGCGTCCGAGCTGGAGCAGCCGGTGATCGAGACGGAGGCGTTCACCGTCGATCTGGCCGCCAAGAAGGTCACCAAGAACAATGCCGAGGTCCATCTCACCCCGACCGAATGGGGGATGCTCGAAGTGCTGGTCCGCAATCGCGGCAAGCTGGTCGGCCGCGAAGAGCTCCTCAAAGAGGTATGGGGCCCGGCGTACGCCACCGAAACACATTATCTGCGAGTGTATTTGGCGCAGCTGCGACGCAAACTCGAGGACGACCCGTCGCACCCCAAGCATCTGTTGACCGAGTCGGGCATGGGGTATCGGTTCGAGGCGTGAGTTTGTACAGCGCCGTGGAGCGTGGGATGGACCTCGGTCCGTACCGGCCGCGGCCGACGCGACGCACCCTGTCTCGGCCGATCTCCCAACGCAAGGCGTCCGAAATGACCTTCGAGGCCCTACCGGGGACATGAAAACCCTGCCGGCCGAGAGCTTCGATCATTTCGCCGATGATCGCTGGCCCATTGTGAGCGATGTACGTCGTGAGCACATAACGCAGTTCGATTCCCTGAAGATTCATCGCCGCACCATTGCATACCGGTATGACACCCGGCCTTGTCGCTGTGAGGCGGGCAAATCGTCAAGTCCTTCCGGCACAGAGACGCAAGTGGCGGCTGTGACTTACTCCGCGATCGACAGCACGATGCCGTCCAGGATGTCGTGCTCGCTGACGGTCAACTCATCGATGCCGGCGCGGGCGCGCAACTCGCGCGCCAACTCCTCGACCACGATCGCACCCCCGCCGATCACGTCGGCACGCCCCTCGTGCATCGGTGGCAGCGCCGCACGTTCGGATCGGGACATCGCGATCAACCGCTCGCACACCGCCAGCAGATCGCCGCCGGGGACTCGCGAAAGATGAATGGCCGCAGAGTCATACGTCGTCATGTTGTGGGCCAGCGCGGACAGCGTGGTCATCGTCCCGGCCAGCCCGACCCAGGTCCGCGCCCCCTCCACCGGCACCACGCCAAGCGCGACCTCAAGACGTTCGCGCACCACCGCGCGGGCCGCCTCCACCTCGTCGGGCGTCGGCGGGTCCGAATGCAGGCAGCGTTCGGTCAGCCGGACGCAACCGATGTCGGCCGAGTAGCTACCCACCACCGCCTCGCCGCCGACTACGATCTCGGTAGAGCCGCCGCCCAGGTCGACGACCACGAAAGGCCCTGCAGCAGGGTCTAATTCGCCTACGGCTCCACGGAAGGAAAGCGCCGCCTCTTCGGCGCCGGTGATCACCTCCGCCACCGCGCCCGGCACCACAGCGCCCAGCACGTCGGCCGTCATCGCAAAGAAGACATCACGATTGGCGACGTCGCGCGCCGCCGACGTGGCCACCATCCGCACCCGCTCGACGCCGTGACGCTCGAGCAGCGACGCGTAATCGGTCAAAGCGCCGCGGGTTCGGGCGATCGCCTCCGGCGCGAACTCGCCCGTCGCATCCACGCCCTGCCCCAGCCGCACGATTCGGGTCTCGCGATGCACGTCGCGCAGCCGGCCATCGGTCACATCGGCGATCAGCAACCGAATCGAGTTGGTGCCGCAGTCGATTCCGGCGAGCCTGCTCACCATTGGCCCGCCGGCAAAACACCCGCCATTGCCGGCTCGGGGGCCAGGATCGCCAGCGCCTCGTCACCGAGTGGATTGCAACCGGGCCCCTTGGCCAGCGAGTGCGCGATCAGCACGTGCAGGCACTTGACCCGGTCCGGCATTCCGCCACCGGAAAACGTTGTCCCGAGCGGCTCGATCGCGTCCCGTTCGGCCAGATACGACTCGTGGGCTCGCCGGTACGCGGCTGCCAGTTCCGGGTCACGCCGCAGCCGCTCGGTCATCTCACGCATCAAGCCTGTCGTTTCCAGCCTGCTCGCGGCCGCGGTCAACACCGGATGTGTCAGGTAGTACAGCGTCGGAAACGGCGTGCCGTCAGGAAGTTTCGGTGCGGTCTTCACCACGCCGGGCTCGCCGTTGGGGCAGCGGTAGGCAATCTCGAGCACGCCGCGCGGCTCACGCCCGAGCTGACGCGCCACGGCCTCCAGGTCGGCACGATCAACCACCGGGCGCCGTGGGGTTCGATGGGCCCGCCGGAACGGGACCGGCTGGGCCCGGTTCCGATGGGGCGGGCGGGACTTCGGCCGGGGGAACATTGGCCGGCGGCAGGTGTGGCGCGTCGGCGATGGTGTGCCAGAGCGACGTGTACCAGGGATCGCTGTTGGCGGGTTTCGCCGTTTGGTTTCCCGGCTCGGAAGGTGTCGCCGCGGTCGCGGGCAGCTGGACCTGGAACGGGATGTCGCCCGGCTTCACGAAGCCGAGCCGCTCGCGCGCCTGCGCGGCGATGTAGGCCGGATCACCGAGTTTGGCCTTCTTCTGCTCGAGTTCGGCGATCTGAGCGCGCAACGCGGCTTCGCTTGCCATCAACTGATTCATCTCCGTGCGCTGTGCAAAGTAGGTGCGCACCGGACCGGCGATGGTGAGCGTCAGCACGCAGACGACAGCGGCGAGCACCGCCGCCCGCCGCGCGGTGAAACCCAGCCGCTGCTCGGACCGCTGTTCGACCGATTCGACCGCCTGTCGCTTGATGGGCTCGACGACATGCTCGACCGACCGCGCGCTGGGCTGCTTCGCGGTTTGGGACGGCTTGGAAGACGGCTTGGCCGTGCGGCGGCGCCGAACCGAATCCCCGGCCTTCCCCGGGCGCGATGCCGGGGAGCGCCGTTTCGGATCCGGCTTGGCGGGCAAGCTATTTGGCCTCCGGCGCATACCGCGGGAACGCCAGATCGCCGGCGTAACGGGCGGCGTCGCCCAGCGCTTCCTCGATCCGCAGCAGCTGGTTGTACTTGGCGACACGCTCACTGCGGGCGGGTGCGCCGGTCTTGATCTGCCCGCTGCCGACGGCCACCGCCAGATCGGCGATCGTGGTGTCTTCGGTTTCGCCGCTGCGATGGCTCATCATCGTGCGGTACCCGCTGTGGTGCGCCAGCGCGACCGCGTCGAGGGTCTCGGTCAGCGTGCCGATCTGGTTCACCTTGACCAGCAACGCGTTTGCCACGCCCTTTTCGATGCCTTCTTCCAGGCGCTCGGGATTGGTTACGAAGATGTCGTCGCCGACGATTTGCACGCGGTCGCCGATCGCCGCCGTCAGCGCCGCCCAACCGTCCCAATCGTCTTCGGAGAGCGGGTCTTCGATGGAGATCAGCGGGTAGGAGCCGAGCAGGTCGGCGTAGAACTCCGCCATGTGCTCGGCGCTGCGGGTACTGCCCTCGAAGATGTACCCGGTGCCCTCGTTGTGGAACTCGGTGGCCGCCGCATCGATGGCCAGCGCCACATCGGTACCGAGTTTCAGACCCGCCGACTCGATGCCCTGGCAGATCAGGTCCAGGGCCGCTTTGGTGTGGGCCACGTCCGGGGCGAAGCCGCCCTCATCGCCCAGGGCGGTGCTCAACCCCTGCTTTTGAAGCACCGATTTGAGTGAGTGGTACACCTCGGCGCCCCAGCGCAGCGCCTCATTGAAGCTGGGGGCGCCGATCGGCGCCACCATGAACTCCTGGATGTCGACAGCGGTGTGCGCGTGCGCACCGCCGTTGACGATGTTCATCATCGGCACCGGCAGGATGTGGGCGTTGGGTCCGCCGACATAGCGGAACAGCGGCAGCTCGGCCGAGTCGGCGGCCGCTTTGGCGACGGCCAGCGAGACGCCCAGGATTGCGTTGGCGCCCAGCCGGGACTTGTCGGGGGTGCCGTCCAGGTCGACCAGCGCCTGGTCCACTAACCGCTGGTCGTCGGCGTTGAGCCCGATCACCGCCGGACCGATCTCGTCGAGAACGGCTTGCACCGCCTTTTGCACGCCCTTGCCGCCGTAACGCTCACCGCCGTCGCGCAACTCGTGAGCCTCGTGCTCGCCGGTCGACGCGCCGGACGGCACCGCCGCGCGCGCAAAGGTTCCGTCGATCAGGGCAATCTCGACCTCGACCGTCGGGTTACCGCGGGAATCGAGGATCTCGCGGGCCCCGACCTGCTCGATAATCGGCACTGAGTTTCTCCTTGCGTCGTAGCTGGTGCCGGCCTCGCCGCCGTCAGCGTAGGGCCTGATACATCCTGCTACAGCGGGTGACCCGCCGCATAAGCGGTCGCCCAGTCGCGCACCGCGCGCGCGTAGACGCCGGAGTTGTTGTAGGCCCGCAGCGCGGTTATCCAGCCGCGCGGCGTCCCTAAATCCTTTCCCCGCCAACACAGGTAACCCGCGGCCGCGAGCGCGGCGTCGTCGATGTTGTCCGGGCTGACGCGGCCGTCGTTGTGGGCGTCGACGCCGTACAACCGCCAGGTCTCGGGGATGAACTGCATCGGCCCCATGGCCCGCACCACCCCGTCGTCGTCCGTCACCGGTTCCTCGCTGTCGACGATGCGCAGGGTGCCGCCACTGCCATCCAGGCGAACTCCGCGAATGGGGGGGCTCACGTCACCGTTGGGGGCCAGCCGCGCGCCGCGATAGGTGCCGTGATGGCTCTCGACCTGCCCGATGCCCGCCAGTGTGGTCCACGCGATATGGCACTTCGGGTTCTCCACCTCGGCAACCCGGGCCGCGTACGCGTAGGCCTCCAGCGCGATCACCGGGATCTCCAGGGTCGGGGAGCGCTGTTCAGCCCAGGCCCGAAGCTGGTCCGCGGGCCGACCGCTGGCGTGCGTGTTCACCGGCGGCACCGGAGCCCCGGCAGGCGGCGGGACGCCCTCCGGGATGAACAGGCTGAGCTGCCACGTGCAACTGGAGGCCAGCAGCATCGCGGTCGCGCCTATCACGGCGGCCGCGCGCAACCAACGCCTCGGCGACACCATGCTGGTTAAAGCTCCCTTGACTCCCCGGCACCAAATTCCGCACAACCATCGTCCCACGGGTTGCGGTGCTGCCCGGCCCTATCGGGGCGGCCGGCGCACGATTTCGGCAAACTATCGATTAGCTGACGCGCAGCTTGAGCCCTCAGGCGTCGTCGGCAACCGCATCCGCCGCAGACTCGTCGACCACCTCGTCCGACGGCCAGTGCTCACGCCACTCGTCTTCGGTGACCTCGCCGAGCGGGGCGACGTCGAATTCCTCCGGAACACCCGCGCCGCGGCGCGTCGCGGCGATCGCCCGCTCGACTGCGCGGACCGTGTCCACGAACTCCAGAACCGCCGTGCGCAGCGCGCTTTCCGCGTCACCATCGGCCGACACCGAGATGGAGGTGATCTCGGCGGGGATGAGATCGGCGGGCAGGCCGGCCTTCTCGGCACGCTGAATCACCTTCTGAGCCAACGCCAGCGCCGGCTGCCCGGTATGCACCTCGTCCATCACGTATTTGCGCGGCTTTTCGGCCGCCTTGCGCTCTTCCCATTGGGCCAATTGCTCTTCGAGCGAAATGTTCTGACCCGTAAGCACACCCGGAACCCGATTGCCCAACTTTCGCATCAGCGTGACGGCGACGTCATCGATGGTGAAGGGAAATTGCGGGGCGTCCTCCGCGATGCGCGCGTGAAAGAGCACCTGCAGCAACACGTCGCCGAGTTCTTCGCGCAGCTGATCTGCGCTGCCGCTGCGGACCGCGTCCAAAAGTTCGTAGGTCTCCTCGAGCAGGAACCTGCGCAACGAGTCGTGAGTCTGCTCACTCTCCCACGGTCCGGCTGTGCGCAGTTTGTCCATCATGGCCACCACGTCGACCAGTCGTTCGCCGCGCGGTGTCTCCGGCGCGGAGATCAACCGGGCGCCGGCCGCCAGCCGGGCCGTGACGGCGGGATGCTCGGGGTCCGACGACAGCAGCACCGGCGCTGGATCATCGGGGTCCCCGGCATGCACCGGACGCGCCGCGGGCAGCGACCACGGCACCGCGACGGGCATCTCCTCGGTGTACTGCACCTCACCGCTGAGGTGTTCGATGGCCTCGACCGGCACCAGCGACGGGCGGCGGGGGTCGAACAAGACGACGATCATGGGCGCCGCTCTCCCCCGCGAGCGGGTGGTGCCCCCACCCCATCGCATCGCTTTGTATCGTCGCCGGCGCGGATCATCGCGCTTGCCGCTCCTCACTGGCCATCGCTGCAGGTGAACTCGTTATATCAATATCCGTCTGGGGTTTACCTTGCAGCGCCGTCACCAGGTTGGCCACCATCTGCGCCAACTCCACGTCGCGGATGCGTGCCGCACCGACGCCCCCGTCCCGCGGGATGGGCACCTGCACCGTGGAAGTCGTGGCGCGGTAGCTCGCGGCCGGATACATCCGCTTGAGGCGCACCTGGGCCGAATCGGGCAGCGTTATCGGCGACAGCCGCACGGTCGCCGCCGACGGGGCCGACACCTCGGTGATGCCGGCGCCGCGGCACAGCAGCCGCAACCGCGCGACCGCCACCAGGCGCAGGGCCGGTTCGGGCAACGCACCATAGCGGTCGACGAGTTCCTCAATCACGGCCGCGATCTCGCTGTCCGAGCCCGCGGCGGCCAGCCGCCGATAGGCCTCCAGCCGCAGCCGGTCGCTGGCGATGTAGTCCGGCGGCAGGTGGGCGTCCACCGGCAGGTCGATCCGCACATCCTTGGGTTCCTCGGCGGTGGTGACGGTCTGGCCGTCGGCGGCCGCTCGGTAGGCCTCCACGGCCTCTCCCACCAGCCGCACGTACAGGTCGAACCCGACCCCGGCGACGTGCCCGGATTGCTCGACGCCCAGCACGTTGCCGGCCCCACGGATTTCGAGGTCTTTCAACGCGACCGCCATGCCCGCGCCCAGCTCGTTGTTCTGCGCGATGGTCGCCAGCCGGTCGTAGGCCGTCTCGGTCAGCGGCGCGTGCTGCGGGTACAGGAAGTAGGCGTACCCGCGCTCGCGGCTGCGCCCCACCCGGCCGCGCAGCTGGTGCAGCTGCGAAAGCCCGAAGGTGTCGGCGCGCTCGACGATCAGCGTGTTGGCGTTGGAGATGTCCAGCCCGGTCTCCACGATCGTCGTGCACACCAGGATGTCGTACTCGCGGTTCCAGAACCCCTGCACGGTGCGTTCCAGCCGCTCCTCGGGCATCTGCCCGTGCGCGACGACCACCCGCGCCTCGGGCACCAGCTCGCGGATCCGGGCCGCCGTCCGGTCGATGGAGCTCACCCGGTTGTGCACGTAGAAGACCTGCCCGTCGCGCAGCAGCTCGCGTCGCAAGGCGGCCGCCACCTGCTTGTCGTCGTGCGGCCCGACGTAGGTCAGCACGGGATAGCGCTCTTCGGGCGGGGTCAGGATGGTCGACATCTCGCGGATCCCGGCCAGACTCATCTCCAGCGTGCGTGGGATCGGGGTGGCGCTCATGGTCAGCACGTCGACGTGGGTGCGCAGCGACTTGATGTACTCCTTGTGTTCGACGCCGAACCGCTGCTCCTCGTCGACAACGACCAGGCCCAGGTCCTTCCAGCGCACCCCGGTCTGTAGCAGCCGGTGCGTGCCGATCACCACGTCCACCGACCCGTCGGCCAGGCCCTCGATCACGGCGCGGGACTCGGCGTTGTCGGTGAACCGGGAGAGCCCCTTGACGGTCACCGGGAAGCCGGCCATTCGATCGGTGAACGTCTGCAGGTGCTGGTCGGCCAGCAGCGTGGTGGGCACCAGCACGGCGACCTGTTTGCCGTCCTGGACGGCCTTGAAGGCCGCGCGCACCGCGATCTCGGTCTTGCCGTAGCCGACGTCCCCACAGATCACCCGGTCCATCGGGATCGGCTTCTCCATGTCGGCCTTGACCTCGGTGATGGCGGTGAGCTGGTCGACGGTCTCGGTGAAGCCGAACGCGTCCTCCATCTCGGCCTGCCACGGGGTGTCCGCTGCGAAGGCGTGCCCGGCGCTGGCCTGCCGTTTCGCGTACAGCGCGACGAGCTCGCCGGCGATCTCGCGCACGGCGCGGCGGGCCTTGGTCTTGGTGTTGGCCCAGTCGCTGCCGCCCAACTTGCTCAGCGCGGGCGCCTGCCCGCCGACGTACCGGGACAGCTGGTCCAGCGAGTCCATCGGGACGTACAGCTTGTCCGACCCGCCGCCCCGCTTGCTGGATGCGTACTCCAGCACCAGGTACTCGCGCCGGGCGCCGCCGACCGTGCGTTCCGTCATCTCGACGAACCGGCCGATGCCGTGCTGGTCGTGCACCACCAGGTCCCCGGCCGTCAGCGCCAGCGGATCGACGGTGTTGCGCCGTTTGGCCGCCAGCCGCTTGCCCTCGACGGCGGTGGCCCGGCTGCCGGTCAGGTCGGTCTCGGTGATGACGACCAGGTTGGCGCCCGGGATGACGACGCCGTCGTGCAGCGGGCCCTTGAGGACGCTGACGATCCCCGGTTTGAGCATGGTGTCGGCCGCGCCCGGTTCCAGCATCGCCGCGGGGGTGTCGGAGTCGGCCAGCCGCTCGACGACACGATGGGCGGTGCCGGCGCCCGGGGCGACGACCGCGGCGTAGCCGCCGGTCGATACGTGCGCGCGCAGCATGGCGAAGATGCCGTCGATGTCGTGCTGATGCCCGCGGGCCGACGGCGCCGCCCGGATCTCCAGCTCCACCGCCGACTCGTCGGACAACTGGCTCAACGTCCACCAGGGATGACCCGAGCGCGCCGCCGCGGCGTGCACGTCGTCCAGCTCGGCGAACCCCGACCCACCGAACTGCGCGACGTCGACGGGGGCGTCGGTGCCCAGCGCCGCGACGGACCACGACGCCTCGAGGAACTCGCTGCCGGTCTTGATCAAGTCGGCGGCCCGGGTGCGCACTTTTTCGGGGTCACACAGCAGCACCGGAGTGCCCTCGGCCAGTTGGTCGGTCAGCAGCGCGTGTTCGCCGGGCCGCAGGACCGGCAGCAGCGCCTCCATGCCGTCGACCGCGATGCCCTCGCCCAGCTTGGCCAGCATGTCGGTGACGCTGCCGGTGATGGCGGGCTCGGCCCCGGAATGCCGGGCGGCCAGCGCGGCGGCCCGCTCCCGCACGTCATCGGTCAGGAGCAGTTCGCGGCAGGCCACCGCGATGACCGTCTCCACCTCGATCTCGGGTATGGAACGCTGGTCGGCGACGGAGAACATCCGCATCTCGCTGACCTCGTCGCCCCAGAACTCGATGCGCACCGGATGCTCGGCGGTCGGCGGGAAAACGTCGAGAATCCCGCCGCGCACGGCGAATTCGCCGCGCCGGCCGACCATGTCGACCCGCGTGTAGGCCAGCTCGACCAGCCGGGCGACGACCTCCTCGAAGGCGATCTCCTGGCCGACGCTGAATGTCACCGGCTCGAGCAGGCCCAGCTGCGGCGTCATCGGCTGCAGCAGTGAGCGCACGGCGGTCACCACGACGCGCAGTGGTGGACCCAACCGGGCGTCGTCGGGGTGGGCCAGCCGGCGCAGCACCGTGAGCCGGGCGCCGACGGTGTCGACGCCCGGAGAGAGCCGCTCGTGCGGCAGGGTCTCCCAGGACGGGAAGGCCGCCACGGCGTCGCCGAAGACGCCGCGCAGTTCGGCGGTCAGGTCATCGGCTTCACGCCCGGTCGCGGTGACTACCAGCAGAGGACCCAACCGCTCCAGCGCGCTGGCGACGAAAAGCCGTGCGCTGGCTGGACCCACCAGGTGCAGCTCGGCCGGTCGCTCTGCCGCGCTTTCGATCAGTTGCTGGAAGGTCGGCGCGGTGAGCGCCAATTCAACGAGCCCCGCGATCGGGGGTTCTGGGCGAGCAGGCCCCGGTGCGGTCATGATGAATCCATTCTAGGGGCGCCAGAATTCGTCAATTTTGACCCCGGCGCCGTCAAGGGATCGTTAGGAAGACGGCCCCCGGCCCGACGCGGGCGCACGTTGGACTCATGACATTGCTGGACATCCTGCCGTCCCTGGGCCACGCGGCTCCCCCGCGGTTCGATCCCGCGATCTGGCCCATCACCTCCCACCCCGACGAGGAGGGCAGGCTCAGCGTCGGCGGTATGCCCCTGGCCGATATCGCCGACGAGTTCGGAACCCCGGCCTACCTGCTCGACGAAACCGACTTCCGGCGCCGCGCCCGCCGCTACCGCAAGGCGCTGCGCGGCATCCAGGTGGTGTACGCCGGAAAGTCGCTGCTGACCACCGCGGCGGCCCGGTGGGTCCGCGAAGAGGGCCTCGGTATCGACGTCTGCTCAAGCGGTGAGCTGGCCATCGCCCTCGCCGGCGGAATCGCCCCGGCGCGGATCATCATGCACGGCAACGCGAAATCGCCCGACGAGTTGCGCGACGCGGTCCGCGCCGGGGTGGGGCGGATCGTGGTGGATTCGTGCATGGAGATCGCCTACCTCGCGGGCGTGGCCCGCCGGCGTCAGCCGGTGCTCATCAGGGTCACCCCGGACATCGACATCCACGGACACCGGGCGGTCACCACGGGTATCAGCGACCAGAAGTTCGGGTTCACTCTCGCCGGCGGCCACGCCGGCGACGCCGTGAGGCGGGCGCTGGCCCACCCGATCCTCGACCTGGTCGGGCTGCACTGCCACATCGGCTCGCAGGTCATCGACCCGGCGCTCTACGGCGAGGCGATTCACCGGCTGATCGCCGCCATGGCCGACATCCGGGCCCGGCACGGCGTCATCCTCACCGAACTCAACCTCGGGGGCGGGCACGCCGTCCCCTACGTCCCGGGCGACGCCGAACTGGACCTCGACGAGCTGGCCCGCGTCATCGAGGACGCGCTGGACGAGGCCTGCGCCGCCGAGCACTTCCCCCGCCCGAGCGTCGTGGTGGAACCCGGGCGGGCCACAGCATCGCGTCGAACTACAACCTGGTCGGCCGCCCGGCCGTGGTCGGCGTCAGGGACGGCCGGGCCCGCGAACTGGTCCGCCGCGAAATGATCGCCGATCTGGCGGCCCGCGACCGCGGCTAACCGTCGTCCTGCAGCCGGGGGTCGGCTTCCAGATGGGTCAGCCCGTTCCACATCAGGTTGACCAGGTGCGCCGCGACCACTTCTTTCTTGGGCTCACGCGTATCGAGCCACCACTGGGCCGTCATCGAGACCGAGCCCACCAGCGCCTGGGCGTACAGCGGCGCCAGCTCAGGATCCAGGCCGCGACGGGCGAAGTCGCCGGCCAGGATGGAGCTGACCTGGTTGACGGCGTCGTTGAGCAGGCTGGAGTAGGTGCCCGAGCTGATCGCGGCCGGTGAGTCGCGGATCATGATGCGGAAGCCGTCGGTGCGCTCTTCGACGTACGTGAGCAGCGCCAGCGCGACTCGCTCGACCCGCACCCGGGACCGGTTGTTGGTCAACGACGACGTGATGCCGTCCAGCAGCGCCGACATCTCGCGGTCGACGACCACGGCGTACAGCCCCTCCTTGCCGCCGAAGTGCTCGTAGACGACAGGCTTGGACACGTTGGCGCGCAACGCGATCTCCTCGATGGAGGTGCCCTCATAACCGCGCTCGGCGAACAGCGAGCGCGCGATGCCGATGAGTTGTTGTCGGCGCTCGGTACCCGTCATCCGGGCGCGCGGCGCGCGGGCCTCTTTGTCCGGCTCCTTATCGAGAACAGCCACGTCAATCAGCGTATAGCGTCGCCCGCACCGAACCGCCCGTCTTTCCCTCGGCGCCGCGATCGGCCCGCGCACCGTCTAAAGTCTGTTGGTGGCGCGGGCCCAGAAGGCTTGCAATCCGTCGTGGTGTAATCGGCAGCACCTCTGATTTTGGTTCAGATAGTTCAGGTTCGAGTCCTGGCGACGGAGCTTGGCTCGTCGAGTGTGGGACCTATGCCCGATTCGAGGCGGCGGTTTCCATACTTTGGGCCCACAGTCGGTGAGTGGACATGAGTGATCGCCCAGGCCGCGGTCTTTGCGTCAACATCAGGTGAAGTGCCACGCTTGACGGCGTGTCGTCGTGCCAGAGCGCACGCCGGGGTTGAGGAGAGTTGATGGCGTCTCGTGGTGATACCGCGGTCCTGGTGCTCGCGGCCGGGCCCGGCACCCGGATGCGGTCGGACACCCCCAAGGTGCTGCACACGATCGCCGGTCGCAGCATGCTGTCCCACCTGCTGCACGCGATCACCAAGGTCGCGCCGCAACACCTGGTGGTGGTCCTGGGCCACGACCACCAGCGCATCTCCCCGCTCGTCGCCGAGTGGGCCGACGATCTGGGGCGCGGCATCGAGGTCTCCCTGCAGGACCGCCCGCTCGGTACCGGCCACGCGGTGCTGTGCGGCCTGTCCGCGCTGCCCGAGGACTACGCCGGCGTGGTCGTCGTGACCTCCGGCGATACGCCGCTGCTGGACTCCGACACCGTGGCCGACCTGATCGCGACCCACAACGCGGGATCGGCCGCCGCGACCGTGCTCACCACCACGCTCGCCGACCCCACCGGGTACGGCCGCATCCTGCGCACCCAGGACAACGAGGTCACCGCGATCGTGGAACACGCCGACGCGACACCCTTCCAGCGTGAAATCCGCGAGGTCAACGCCGGCGTCTACGCCTTCGACGTCGCGGCGCTGTGCTCCGCGCTGAGCCGGCTGAGCTCCAACAACGCCCAGCAGGAGCTGTACTTGACCGACGTCATCTCGATCCTGCGCAGCGACGGGCAGGCCGTCCACGCCCAGCGCGTCGACGACAGCGCCCTGGTCGCCGGCGTCAACAACCGCGTCCAGCTCGCGCAACTGGGCGCCGAACTCAA
>NZ_LZSZ01000039.1:0-73928 GCF_001665645.1 Mycobacterium sp. 852002-30065_SCH5024008
CCCCCCCCCCCCCCCCCCCCCCCCCCCCCCCCCCCCCCCCCCCCCCCTTTTTTTTTTCAAGCAGATGACGGCATACGAGATGTAGCTCCGTCTCGTGGGCTCGGAGATGTGTATAAGAGACAGCTTCCTGCGCGACCCGCTCTCCGTGGTGCTGGTCTGCATCATCGTGGTTTGCCTGGTGATCGCCGCGCTGGTCGGGGGCGAGCTGTACGTCCGTCACGTCGCCAACAGCAAGGTCGCCGAGGCGGTGGCGTGCGAGGTCAAGGACCAGGCCACCGCGTCGTTCGGGGTGGCGCCGCTGATGCTGTGGCAGCAGCTCACCAAGCACTACACCAACATCTCGGTGTCGACCGCGGGCAACCAGGTGCGTGACGCCAAGGGCATGAAGATCGACATCAACATCCGCGACGTCCAACTCAGGGACACGCAGGACTCCAAGGGCACCATCGGGTCGCTCGACGCGACCGTCACCTGGACGTCCGACGGCATCAAGGAATCCGTCCAGAACGCGATTCCGGTGCTGGGCCCGTTCGTCACCAACACGGTGACCACGCACCCCAACGACGGCACGATCGAGCTGAAGGGCATGTTGGACAACCTGACCACCAAGCCGGTGGTGTCGGGCACCGGCCTGCAGCTGCAGATCGTTAGCTTCAACGCGCTCGGCTTCACGATGCCGAAGGAGTCGGTGCAGTCGACCCTGGACGACTTCACCTCGCAGTTCACCAAGAACTACCCGCTGGGCATCCACGCGGACAGCGTTCAGGTCACCTCTAGCGGTGTGACGAGCCACTTCTCGACGCGGAACGCGAGCATCCCCACCGGCAACAACAACGACCCCTGCTTCGCCAACCTCTGACGCCAGCTCAGTCGAGCCCGTCGAGCACCGCCCGCGTGCCGGACAGGCCGAGCCGCGTGGCACCGGCGTCCAGCATCGCCAGCGCGGCGGTGGCGTCGCGGATTCCGCCGCTGGCCTTGACGCCCAACCTGCCGCCGACGGTCTGGCTCATCAGGGCGACCGCGCGCACCGAGGCGCCGCCGGCGGGGTGAAACCCGGTCGAGGTCTTGACGTAGTCGGCGCCGGCGTCCTCGGCAGCGCGACACACCTGCACCAGCCCGCGCTCGTCCGGTCCCGATAACAGCACCGCCGACTCCACGATCACCTTGAGCACGGCGCCGGGGACGGCGGCGCGCACGGCCGCGATATCGGCCCGCACCGCCTCGATGTCTCCGGCCAGCGCGGCGCCGATGTCGATGACCATGTCGACCTCGGTGGCGCCGGACGCCACGGCCTGTTCGGCCTCGTGGGCCTTGACCGCCGAAATGTGCTTGCCCGACGGGAAGCCCGCTACGCTCGCCACCGCGACGCCCCCTTCAGCTCGCACCGCGGCAGGAACCATCGACGGCGAGACGCACACGGCGTAGACGCCCAATTCGGCGGCCTCGGCGACCAGGGCGGCCACGTCCGCCTCGGTAGCTTCGGGTTTGAGCAGGGTGTGGTCAACCATGGCCGCCAGCAGAGCCCGGGTGGGTTTGCTCGCCACTAGAACCTTTCCTCGGGTCCGCCCGGATTGCATCCGGACGCGACCATGTCGCTGTCGTCGACGACCGGGCGCCACGGCTCCAGGTTCCAGCTGCTCTTGCCGGGCTCGGCCAGTTCGGCGAACTGCCAATGACAGATGAACTGCGCACGCATCCCGGCGGTGTCGGCGTCCGGCGACAGCGCCAGCACCTCGGCCCACGCCTCGTCGGCGAGGGCCGCGTTGCCGGACTGCATGGCGGCCAACCGCCCCGACGGAGTCGGGAAAACCCGCAGACTGCTCAAGCCGTGCCACTGCGCCCACTCGGTGTGGTCGATGAACGGCGGGGACATCGTGGCCGGGTCCGCTGCGGCGGCGCCCGCTGGGCCCCACAGCGCGACGAGCACCGCGGCGGGCGCCGTCAGCAGGGCCTTCATCCCGCTAGCGCGACTTACCTTGGACTTCAAGAAGTTTCGGCCGCACGTCGACCAGATACACGCCCGCCGCGCACGCGGCGATCGCCATCCCGAGTACCCCGAAAACAAAACTCAGGATGGATGTCAGGGCGACAGCCAGACCGAGGATCACCAGCCACACCGGCTTGGTCAGCTTGTCGGCGGCGGTGTAAGCGTCGGGCCGCTGAAGTGCTGCATGCACGAACGCGTATACCGCCGTTACCAAAACGGCGATCTGCAAGACCAACATGACGGTACCCACGAGGTGGCTCACGCCTTAAGGGTATGCGGGCACCGTCCAAAACGTCGACTCAGAGTGGCCCGAAGGACAACTCCGAGTCGACGTCTTGACTTACTTCTGGGTGACCTTCTTGGCGGACGCCTTCTTGGCGGGAGCCTTCTTGGCCGGGGCCTTCTTGGCGGGCGCCTTCTTGGCGACAGCCTTCTGAGCCTTCTTGGCAGTCTCGTCGGACTTCTTAGGCAGCTCGATGCCGACCAGCTTGGCCGCGCGCTCGCCGACCGCGCGGGTCTGCGATGCGACGGTACCCAGCGCCTCCTGCGTCAGCTCGACGGCCTGGTCCACGTAGCCCTCGGCGCGCGCGGAGGCGTCGTCGATGCCCGTCTGGCTGCGCAGGCGCTGCAGGGCGGCCTCGCCCCGCTCGACCAGCTCGTTGTAGCGGTTGGTCGCCGCGTCCAGGTAGCCCTCGGCAGCCTTACGCAGTTCCTCGCTGGTGAACCGCTCGCGCAGCTCGTCCAGCTGCTCGGGCAGGTCCTCCTGCAGCCGGGTCAGCCGGGCACGGCTCTCCTCCACCCGGGTGCGGGTGTCGGCGCGAGTCTCCTCGGCGCGCTCACGCAGGCTCGCGATCAAGTCATTGACAGTGGCCAGGGCCAGGTCGGCCGCGCCCAGGGCCGCGAGCAGGGGTGCCCGCAAATCTTCGATGTTCGAATTGTCCGCCATGGTTATTCCTTTCATGGTTTTCCGTTATTGGCGTTCTTGGGTGTTGGTTGTGAAAGCTAAGGCGAGCGTCTCCTTCTCCGTGGCGACCGCCGGATTCACGCTCCTGGGTAACCCGTGCGGTCGGTGGTTGATACATCACCACCCACTAGCGTGACGCGGAAGTCCCGACGGCCGGAAGGGCCATTGATCACTCGTCGCCATTGGGTTCGGTGGAACACTCCTCGTCGCTTGATTCGATTGATTCGTTTTGTTGGGTGAACGATGCGTAGACGTCGAGCAGAACCTGCTTCTGGCGCTCGGTAATCGCGGTATCGGTGATGATGGCGTCGCGCACTTGACTCTTGTCGCTGGGCTCGAGGATCCCGGCCCGCACATAAAGGACCTCGGCGGAAACTCGCAGCGCCTTCGCGATTTGATTGAGCACATCGGCGGACGGCTTACGCAATCCACGCTCCACCTGGCTCAGATACGGATTGCTGACCCCGGATCTCTCGGCGAGTTGGCGCACCGAGACCTGCGCGAGTTCGCGCTGGCTGCGGATGAAGCTACCGATGTCCGAGGCCATGTCGGAGGCGGCGTTGGACACCTTGGCGGAGAGCTTCTCCTCGGGTGCCATGGCGTGCTCCTGGTCGGCTGATCGATGTTGACGGCCACCAGATTACTACAAGTGCTTGCTTTTGCAAGCACTTGTTAGCACTACTAGAAAAATAGTTGGGCGACGGCGTAGATCACCAGACCGGCCAGGGAGCCGACCACGGTTCCGTTGATCCGGATGAACTGCAGATCACGGCCCACGTGCAGCTCGATGCGCCGGCTGGCCTCCTCGGCGTCCCAGCGCTCGATGGTGTCGGTGATGATGGCGGTGATCTCCACGCCGTACTGCGAAACCAGGTGCTGGGCCGCCCGCACGATCCAGTTGTCCACCTTGTCGCGCAGGTCGGCGTCGTCGCGCAGCGATTCCCCGATGCGTACGACGGTGTCGGTGATGCGGGTGCGCAGCGTGCTGGAGGGGTCGTCCACGCCCTCGAGCACCAGGCGCTTCAGCGTCTTCCAGGCCGTGGCGGCGGCGTTGGCGATCTCGTCGCGCGCCATCAGCTGCTCCTTGATCGCATCGGCGCGCGCGATGGTGTCCGCGTCGTTTTGCAGGTCGTCGGCGAATTCGAACAGAAAGCGCGTCGCCGACCGGCGCAGCTCGTGGTCGGGATTGCGCCGCACCTTGTCGGTGAAGTCCATCAGCTCGCGGTGGATGCGGTCGCCGACCAGATGGTCGATGAAGCGTGGCGACCACGTCGGGGAGTCACGCTCGACCACCCGCTGGATCACCTCGCCGGCGTTCAGCGACCACTGGAAGGCCCGATCGGCCAGCAACTGGATCAGCGCCTCCTGCCGGTTCTCGGCCAGCAGCGTCGCCAACACCCGCCCGACCGGCGGCCCCCACTGCGGTTCGGCGATGCGGCGCACGATCATCCGGTCGATCACCTGCTGGACGTCGTCGTCGCGCAGTAGCTCCACCAGCACCCGCAGCACCGTGGCCGTCTCGCTGGCCACGCGTTCGGCGTGTGCGGCCTCCGACAACCATTTGCCGAGCCGTCCGGGCACCTCGGCGTCCCGCAGCTTCGTCTCCACCACCGGTGGCGACAGGAAGTTCTCCCGCACGAAGGTTCCCAGCCCCTCGCCGAGCTGATCCTTCTTGCGCTTGATGATCGCGGTGTGCGGGATGGGGATGCCAAGCGGATGCCTGAACAGCGCCGTCACCGCGAACCAGTCGGCCAGCGCGCCCACCATTCCCGCCTCCGCGGCGGCACCAACGTAGCCGACCCAGGCACCCAGGTGGGCGTGGGCCTGGGCCCACCGGCAGGCGAGGAACAGGCCGGTGGCGCCGATCAGGAAGCCCAGCGCCACCGCCTTCATCCGGCGCAGCGCCACCCGGCGCTCCGCATCGGCCTGCGGATCGGCACCCGCGAACGATTCGGCCAACGACGCGTGCGGTCGCCCGGTTCCGGTCGAAGGTGTCATCGAGTCCGGCCCCGCCGCTCGCGGGCCCGGCGCTGCGCCTCGAGGCGAGGCTCTGTGTACCACCACTCCATCATTCATCGTCCCGGCCGATTGGTGTGACGGCACTGCTCGGGAGGCCCGTGGCGGGGTGCGGCCAAAGCCCGGAACAGGCCCGCACACCGTAGTATCGAGTGCGTCTAGTGAATGGGAAATCGGCGACAGTGACAGAGCAAATGTTGGCTGTGACGGCCAAGACGGACGGTCGCAAGCGGCGCTGGCATCAACACAAGGTGGAGCGCCGCAACGAGTTGGTCGACGGGACCATCGACGCGATCCGGCGGCGCGGCGGCACGTTGAGCATGGACGAGATCGCCGCGGAGATCGGCGTCTCCAAGACGGTGTTGTATCGCTACTTCGTCGACAAGAACGACCTGACGACCGCCGTCATGATGCGGTTCACCCAAACCACCCTGATTCCAAATATGGCGTCGGCGCTGACATCCAATCTCGACGGCTTCGACCTGACCCGGGAGGTCATCCGGGTGTACGTCGAAACCGTCGCCAACGAACCCGAGCCGTATCGCTTCGTGATGTCCAACAGCTCGGCCAGCAAGAGCAAGGTGATCGCCGACTCCGAGCGGATCATCGCCCGCATGCTGGCGGTGCTGATGCGCCGCCGCATGCAACAGGCGGGGATGGACACCCGCGGCGCGGAACCGTGGGCCTACCTGATCGTCGGCGGCGTGCAGCTGGCCACGCACTCCTGGATGTCGGATCCGCGGATGAGTCGCGACGAGTTGATCGACTACCTGACGATGCTGAGCTGGAACGCGCTGAAGGGCATCGTCGAGGTGGGCGGATCGCTGGATAAGTTCCGCGAAGAGCCCCATCCGTCGCCCATCGTGCCGCCCCGCGCGCGTGAGGATGAGGAACCGCTTTAGACGCCTTCCGGACCCGGCGCGGCCGGCCGTCTTTTGTCAATTCCAACCGTCCCGTGTGACGCTTATGACTCGCTCGGCCGGACGACTCGCATAGCCGCAGCGACTAGCATGCAGGGATGCATGGGGGGTGACGCGAGGGTGCGTCGCGCTGGTCCAGCCGCCCCTGGCAACGCATAACGAAAGGCTCTACTCGACATGTCCGTGCAGCTCACGCCGCATTTCGGAAACGTGCAAGCCCACTACGACCTGTCCGATGACTTCTTCCGGCTGTTCCTGGACCCCACCCAGACGTACAGCTGCGCCTACTTCGAGCGTGACGACATGACCCTGGAAGAGGCGCAGCTCGCCAAGATCGACCTGGCGCTGGGCAAGCTGAGGCTCGAGCCGGGGATGACGTTGCTGGACATCGGCTGCGGCTGGGGCGCCACGATGCGGCGGGCGATCGAGAAGTACGACGTCAATGTCGTGGGCCTGACGTTGTCGGAGAACCAGGCCAAGCACGTGCAAGCCATGTTCGACGAGCTCGACACCCCCCGCACCCGACGGGTCCTGCTGGAGGGGTGGGAAAAGTTTCACGAGCCCGTCGACCGCATCGTCTCCATCGGCGCCTTCGAGCACTTCGGCCGCCAGCGCTACGGCCGCTTCTTCAAGATGGCGTATCAGGCGCTGCCGTCCGACGGAGCGATGTTGCTGCACACCATCGTTCGCCCGTCCTTCAAGGACGCCCGGGCGCGGGGCATGACACTGACCCACGAGATCGTGCACTTCTCGCAGTTCATCCTGACCGAGATCTTCCCGGGGGGCTGGCTGCCGACACCGCAGACCGTCGGAGAGTACGCGGTCACCGCCGGCTTCGAACTGACCCGGGTCCACTCGCTGCAGCTGCACTACGCGAGGACCCTGGAGACGTGGGCGGCCGCACTGGCGGCCAATCGCGAGGAGGCCATCGCCATCCAGTCCAGAGAGGTCTACGACCGGTATATGAAGTACCTGACCGGCTGCGCGAAGCTGTTCCGCCAGGGCTACACCGACGTCGACCAGTTCACCCTGGAGAAGAAGACGTAGCCCATAGTCGGCTCAGCCGTCAGTACGTGTAGAAGCCCCGGCCGGTCTTCTTGCCGAGCCGGCCCGCCTCCACCATGCGCAGCAACAGCGGCGGCGGGCCGTACTGCGGTTCCTTGAATTCCTCGAACATCTTGTCCGCGATCAGTTTCAGGGTGTCCAGGCCCACCAGGTCGGACAGCCGCAGCGGGCCCATCGGGTGCGACAGCCCGGCGACAACCGCTTTGTCGACGTCCTCGATGGTGGCAAAGCCGGCCTCCACCATGCGAATTGCCGACAACAGATAGGGAACCAGCAGCGCGTTCACGACAAAGCCGGACCGGTCGGAGCAACGCACCACCTGCTTACCCAGGACCGCGCTCGCGAACTCCTCGGTGCGCGCGGCGGCGGCTTCGTCGGTGACCAACGTGCTGACCAACTCGACCAATGGCAGCACCGGCACGGGGTTGAAGAAGTGCAGGCCCAGCACTCGCTGCGGGTTCTTGGTGGCCGCGGCGATCTTCATGATCGGGATGCTGGACGTATTGGATGCGAGCACCGCGTCGGGATCGCTGATGGCGCGGTCGAGTTCGGCGAAGATGTCCGCCTTGACGGCCTCGTCCTCGATGATCGCCTCGATGACCAGCTGGCGGTCGGCGAGGTCCTTCAGATCGGTGGTGAAGGTGAGCTTGCTCAGCGCGCGGTCACGCTCCCGCTCGGTGACCTTGCCCGCGCTGACGCCGCGCTCCAGCGACTTGACGATGCGGTTGCGTCCGGCCGTGATCAGGGCCTCGGTGGTTTCGAACACTGTCACGTCGACACCGGCGCGGACCGAGACTTCGGCGATGCCGGATCCCATCTGGCCGGCCCCGACAACCCCTACCCGTTGAATCGCTGCGTCGCTCACTGTCATCTCTTTCGGTTTCGTATCGTCTTGCACCGCAATAGGCCCCGCCCAGGATCGCTGGGCGGGGCCAATGCTACTTCACGGTGAACAGGGGCAGATTCGCACAATCTGGATCGCAGCCGCGCTGATCCGCTCTGCTCAGCTCGCGGGCCAAGGCCCGCTCGTCCTCAGTGAAACTGACCCTCTTCGGTGGAGCCGGTCAGCGCTGTGGTCGACGAGGTGGGGTCAACCGTGGTGGCGATGCGGTCGAAGTAACCGGCACCGACCTCGCGCTGGTGCTTGGTCGCGGTGTAACCGCGCTCCTCGGCGGCGAACTCGCGCTCCTGCAGCTCCACGTACGCGCTCATCTGGTTGCGGGCGTAGCCGTAGGCCAGATCGAACATCGAGTAGTTCAGCGCGTGGAAGCCGGCCAGCGTGATGAACTGGAACTTGAATCCCATTGCGGCAAGCTCCTTTTGGAACTTCGCGATGGTGGCGTCATCCAGGTGCTTCTTCCAGTTGAACGACGGCGAGCAGTTGTAGGCCAGCATCTGGTCGGGGAACTCGGACTTGACGCCCTCGGCGAACTTGGCGGCCAGGTCGAGGTCCGGCGTGCCGGTCTCCATCCAGATCAGGTCGGCGTACGGCGCGTAGGCCTTGGCCCGGGCGATGCAGGGCTCCAGGCCATTTTGCACCCGGTAGAAGCCTTCCTTGGTCCGCTCACCGGTGATGAACGGCTGGTCACGCTCGTCGACGTCCGACGTGATCAGGGTCGCCGCCTCGGCATCGGTCCGGGCGATGACCACGGTCGGCACGTCGCAGACGTCGGCCGCCAGGCGGGCCGAGGTCAGCGTCCGGATGTGCTGCTGGGTCGGGATGAGCACCTTGCCGCCGAGGTGACCGCACTTCTTCTCCGACGCGAGCTGGTCCTCCCAGTGCGAGCCGGCGACACCCGCCGCGATCATCGCCTTCTGCAGCTCGTAGACGTTCAGCGCACCGCCGAAGCCCGCCTCACCGTCGGCCACGATCGGGGCCAGCCAGTTCTCCACCGAGGTGTCGCCCTCGACCCGGGCGATCTCGTCGGCGCGCAGCAGCGCGTTGTTGATGCGACGCACCACCTGCGGCACCGAGTTGGCCGGGTACAGGCTCTGGTCGGGGTAGGTGTGGCCGGACAGGTTGGCGTCACCGGCGACCTGCCAACCCGACAGGTAGATCGCCTTCAGGCCGGCGCGGACCTGTTGGACGGCCATGTTGCCGGTCAGGGCGCCGAGCGCGTTGATCCACTCCAGGTCGTGCAGCTGCTCCCACAGCACCTCGGCGCCGCGGCGAGCCAGTGTGTGCTCCTCGACCACGGTGCCCTGCAGGGCGACGACGTCCTCGGCGCTGTAGGTGCGGGCGACACCCTTCCAACGCGGGTTGGTGTCCCAGTCCTTCTGGATCTGTTCCGGGCTCTTGGGGGTGCCAACGACAGACATTGGGCATGCTCCTTAACGAATCTTCACTACTGGGTGGATGAAACGCTTCACCGGCGGCAGCTAGAGGCTCAACTTCGCTGGTGTGCTAACTCGAAGATGGCACAGCTATTGACGCAGGTCCAGCCGTTTCATTTGCCAATTTCGGCAACGACTCGGCCCCGATTAGCAAATCTTGCGAAGATGAACGGGAACTTAACCGTTTCAGAAACTACCGGTCAGTAACTCAATATCCGCAGGTCAGCGGCAATTTAGCGGGACGCTTGTCCGGTTTAGCGGTTGAAGAGCGCGGCGACCGCTTTGGTCTCGTCGCCGACCGCATATGTGAGCGTTGTAACAGGGCGGTCGACCAGTCCGGGACCGAACTGGTCGGTCGAACCGGCCGGATGGATGTGCGAGATGATTTCCAGCTTGTCGCCCAGCGCCACCGGCGCCTCGTGCTCGATCGTGATGCGTAGCGGCCGCGCCATCAGTGCCAGGTGCGACGCCAGGTAGTCCTCGACGACGCTCCAGTACACGGAGTTGTTCATGTGGTCGAACAGGTCGATGTCGGTGACGCGGACGGGAAACTCGTGGATCTCCTGCGCGTCATCGCGACTGCCCGGCTTCAGGTAACCCTTCCACCGCAGGCGGTCAACGGAGGTGGTCTTGTGCAAGCCCGCCAGGAAGTCGTCGGAGATGCGCGACGGCATCTGGGTTTCCCGGTTGATGTTGATCCAGAAGGCCTCGGACTCGATCAGTCCGCCCTTGCGCCCGTCGACGCGAACCCGCATCTCGCACCACCGGTTCGAGGTGCCCGAACACCACCGGCGACAGCGCAGCATGTCCTGGAATTCGATCGGACGGATCAGGTCGAGCATCGTGCGGCGAACGATCCACAGCGGGTGGGTTTCCTCGAAACCCATCTCGCGCAGCTGGTCCTGGCCGATGTCCTGGATGTGCCGGCACGCCGCGTCCAGCCGCAGCCGGCCCGTGCGGTCGATGTCGGCCACCCGCAGCGGCCATTCGCGATCGAACACATCGGGGTGGCCGTCGGGAACCGGCATCATTTCTTTGTCCAGGCTCACGGCTGTGGTCCCCGTTTCCTCCTCGTGGGCACCCCAGGCTAACCCTGGGACCTCCGTTGCGAATCATGCCAACGCCCCGGGTCAAAAACCAATCGCGACGCGACCCGAGCCGCTGCGAACTCTGCCAACTTCCGCTTAGCAACCCCGGTACCCTGGGTGAAGTGTCCAAGACCTTCGTCGGCTCCCGGGTCCGTCAGCTGCGCCACGAGCGCGGCTTCTCCCAAGCCGCCCTGGCCCAGGTGCTGGAGATCTCCCCGAGCTACCTGAACCAGATCGAGCACGACGTGCGTCCCCTGACGGTGGCGGTGCTGCTGCGGATCACCGAGGTGTTCGGCGTGGATGCGACGTTCTTCGCCTCGCAGGACGACACCCGGCTGGTCGCCGAGCTGCGCGAGGTGACCATGGACCGCGACCTGGACATCGACGTCGATCCGACCGAGGTGGCCGAGATGGTCAGCGCCCACCCCACCCTGGCCCGCGCGGTGGTCAACCTGCACCGGCGCTACCGGATCACCACGGCGCAGCTCGCCGCCGCGACCGAGGAGCGGTTCTCCGACGGCAGCGGCAGCGGCTCGATCACCATGCCGCACGAGGAGGTGCGCGACTACTTCTACCAACGCCAGAACTATCTGCACGAGCTGGACACCGCAGCCGAAGATCTCACGATCCAGATGCGGATGCACCACGGCGATCTGGCCCGCGAGCTCAACCGCCGGCTGACCGAGGTGCACGGCGTGCACATCAACAGGCGGATCGATCTCGGCGACACCGTGTTGCACCGGTACGACCCTGGGACCAAGACGCTGGAGATCAGCAACCACCTCTCGCTCGGTCAGCAGGTGTTCAAGATGGCCGCCGAATTGGCCTACCTCGAGTACGGCGATCTCATCGATCACCTGGTGGAGGAGGGCAAATTCACCAGCGACGAGTCGCACACGCTGGCCCGGCTGGGGTTGGCCAACTACTTCGCCGCGGCCGCGGTGCTTCCCTACCGCCAATTCCACGACGTCTCGGAGAATTTCCGCTACGACGTCGAGCGGTTGTCCTCCTTCTACTCGGTGAGCTACGAGACCATCGCGCACCGGCTTTCGACGCTGCAACGGCCGTCGATGCGCGGCGTACCGTTCTCGTTCGTCCGCGTCGACCGTGCCGGCAACATGTCAAAACGCCAGTCCGCCACCGGGTTTCACTTCTCGTCCAGCGGCGGGACCTGCCCGCTGTGGAACGTGTACGAAACGTTCGCCAACCCGGGCAAGATCCTGGTCCAGATCGCCCAGATGCCCGACGGCCGCAACTACATGTGGGTGGCCCGGACCGTGGAGCGGCGGGCCGCCCGGTATGGTCAGCCGGGTAAAACCTTCGCGATCGGGCTGGGCTGCGAGCTGCGCCATGCGCACCGGCTCGTCTACTCGGAAGGACTCGACGTCTCGGGAGATTCAGGAACAGTGGCCACACCGATCGGCGCGGGCTGCCGGGTCTGCGAACGCGACAACTGCCCGCAGCGCGCGTTCCCGGCCTTGGGGCGCGCCCTGGATCTCGACGAGCACCGCAGCACGGTCTCCCCGTACCTGGTGAAGCAACCGTGACCGGCGCTCCGAACGGCCGCATCCCGTCGGGGCGGTTCCGCGAACTGGGCCCGGTCAACTGGGTTCTCGCGAAGCTGGCCGCGCGCACGGTCCGGGCGCCCGAGATGCATCTGTTCACCACGCTGGGTCAGCACCGCCTGCTGTTTCTGGCGTGGAGCATTTACAGCGGCCGCGTGCTGCGGGGCCGGCTGCCGGCGATCGATACCGAGCTGGTGATCCTGCGGGTCGCGCATGTGCGCGGTTGCGAATACGAACTGCAGCACCATCGACGGATGGCCGCCAAGCAGGGCCTCGACTCCGACCTGCAGGCCGCCATCTTCGCGTGGCCCGAGCGGCTGGACCGCGTCGAGGCGCGACTGACCGTGCGGCAGCAGGCACTGCTGACGGCCACCGACGAGTTCGTCCAGGACCGCACCATCACCGACGCCACGTGGCAGCAGCTCGCGGAGCACCTGGACCGGCGTCAGCTGATCGAATTCTGCTTGCTGGCAAGCCAATACGACGGACTGGCCGCGACGATGGCGGCCCTGGACATCCCGCTGGACAACCCGCGCTAGACCCGCGCCCGTCAGAGGTAGACGCTGGCGAGCACGGCCAGCGTCAGCAGCAGCGGCGGCACGGAGAGTCCGAACCCGAACCCCGACCAGGCGTATTTCCTGCGCCTGCGCAGCAATGACGCCCACATCGTGGCGCAGACCGCCAGCGCAAGCGACAGCAGCAACACCGTCGGGGCCCACTGCCCCACCGCCGCGTTGTCGTCGGCGATCGAAAAGGCCGCCAACCACAGGACATAACCCGCGGCGAGGCCGCCGACGGCCCCCAGAACGATGTCGCTGCGCATGTGGCCTTAGAAGTTGATCATGTGGCCGACCAGGCCGTGGAAGCACTCCTGCAGCGCCTCCGACAGGGTCGGATGGGTGTGCACGTTGCGCGCCAGCTCGTTGGCGGTCAGGTCCCACTTCTGCGCCAGCGTCAGCTCGGGCAGCAGCTCGGACACGTCGTGGCCGATCAGGTGCCCGCCGAGCAGCTCGAGATGCTTCGCGTCGGCGACCAGCTTGACGAAGCCGCTGGGGTCGCCCAGACCGTGCGCCTTGCCGTTGGCCGTGAAGGGGAACTTGGCCACCACGACGTCGTGCCCTTCGTCGCGCGCCTGCTGCTCGGTCAGCCCGAAGCTGGCCACCTGGGGTTGGCAGAACGTGGCCCGCGGCAACATCCGGTAGTCGCCCAGCGCCAAAGTCTCTGCGCCGGCGATGGTTTCGGCCGCCACCACGCCCATGGCCTCGGCGACGTGGGCGAGCATCAGCTTCCCGGTGACGTCACCGATGGCGTAGATGTGCGGAACGCTGGTGATCATGTAGTCGTTGATCCCGATGGCCTTGCGGTCGGTCAGCGCGACCCCGGTCTTCTCCAGGCCAAAGCCCTCGACATTGGGTGCAAAACCGATGGCCTGCAACACTTTCGCGGCCTTGAGCTCCTGCGCGCTACCGTCCTTGCTGACCACGACGGTAACCTCGGTGCCGTTGTCGGAGATCGACTCGACCTTGGTCCCGGTGAGGATCTTGATGCCCAGCTTCTTGAACTGCTTCTCGATCTCCTTGGAGATGTCGGCGTCCTCGTTGGGCAGCGCGCGCGGCAGGAACTCCACGATGGTCACGTCCACGCCGTAGTTCTGCATGACGTAGCCGAACTCCATGCCGATCGCGCCGGCGCCGGCGATGACGATCGACTCGGGCAGCTCGCGGGAGAGGATCTGTTCCTCGTAGGTCACCACGTTGGCCGACAGCGACGTCCCCGGCACCAGCCGGGTGCTGCTGCCGGTGGCGATGATGGCGTTGTCGAACGTAACGGTCTCGGTCCCGCCGTCGTTGAGGTCGACGGACAACGTGTTGGCGTCGGTGAATCTGCCGTACCCGTTGATCTCGGTGATCTTGTTCTTCTTCATCAGGAAGTGCACGCCCGCGACCCGGCCCTCGGCCACCTTGCGGCTGCGATCGAAGGCGGCGCCGTAATCGAACGTCGCCTCGCCGTTCATCCCGAAAGTCTTGGCTTCTTTGGTGAAGATCTGCACCAGCTCGGCGTTGCGCAGCAACGCCTTGGACGGAATGCAGCCGACGTTGAGGCAGACTCCGCCCCAGTACTTCGGTTCCACGACTGCGGTGTTCAGGCCGAGCTGTGCGGCGCGAATGGCTGCGACATATCCGCCGGGACCGGCCCCGAGGACGACGACGTCAAAATGGGTCACGGCCCCTACCCTAGTGGCCGCCCGGGCCGGGCGTTAATACGGAATGAGGCCGAGCAGGCAGGGGCCCACCCGCGCGCAGTGGTAATAGCCGTGCAGGGGCGCCGCGGCGGCCAGCGAGGCGAACGGCCCCGACATCACCGCGAGCGACAGCGCCGAGACCAGCGGCTTGCCCTCGACCATCGCGAGCAGCACGCCACCGACGGCGCACGCCACGACGTACACCAGGACCGCGAAGAGCGCCGCGGTCTGGTCGATCGAGTGATACCACCAATAGAACAGGCCGAACCCGACGACGGCCGCCACACACCACACGCCGAGGATCACCAGCAGCAGCTTCCACCACTTCAGGTAGAGGTAGCGCCCGGGAACGGTGACGGGTTGCACCGGCGCGACAGCGGATTCGGCGTCGGCGGCCTGTTCGGACGCGGCGGGTTCTGAGGCCTCGGGTTCGTCCTTCGCGGCGGCGGGCTGCTCGCCGCCGTCCTCGGAGTCGTCCGAGAAGTCCGGCACCCACGATTGGGTGCCGGTGTCCTCGCCGGAATCGGAGAAGTCGGGCACCCAGGACTGGGTGCCCGGGCTCGACGGGGTGTCGTCGTCAGCCATGGGAGGTCACCTGGAGGCCGACGAGCACACCGAACCAGCCCGGCGCCACCGCCAGGATGAACGCGCCGAGCATCGTCACCCACCGACGTCCGGAAAAGAGGATCGTCAGCAGCCCGGCCACGCTGGGGATCCCGGCCACCGCGGCGATGGCGAAAGCCGGGCGGAGGCTCGGATGGACGGCCACGGCGAATCCCACCCCCGCCAGTAACCCGACCGCGGCGCCGATCAGCATGGCGCCGGCCAACAACCGCGGACGCGGGAGGGGGATCACGATTTCGACATTACTGCGGTCACCGACCGGGAGGACACGTTCGGAATGCCGCGTCAGTCACCACCTGACCGCGCGCGCAAGGGCGTTCGCCACGTTCGTAGTCGGCGCCGGTGATGACCCGGGCGTCCCGCAACCCGGCCTGTTCGTCGTCGCTGAAGACGCGGCCGCGGGACAGGAACCGCACCCCTTCGGGCGCCTCCAGGCTGAACCCGCCGCCCCGGCCCGGGACCACGTCGATGACGAGCTGGGTGTGCTTCCAGGTCTGATACTGCGGGCCCGAGATCCACACCGGCACCCCGTCCGTTCCGACGTCGAGCACCCCCAGCAACACGTCGCGGTCGCCGACGAGGAAGTCACCGAGTGGGTAGCACATCGGCGACGACCCGTCGCAGCAGCCGCCGGACTGGTGGAACATCACCGGACCGTGCCGGTCCTGCAGTCGCTCCAACAGTTCGGCGGCGTCCGCGGTGATGACGACACCCGCTGGAGGGCCCGGGACCATCAGAAGAAGCCCTGCGCCTTATCGGAGTAAGACACCATCAGGTTCTTGGTCTGCTGGTAGTGGTCCAGCATCATCTTGTGGTTCTCGCGGCCGATGCCCGATTGCTTGTAGCCGCCGAACGCGGCGTGGGCGGGATACACGTGGTAGCAGTTGACCCACACCCGACCGGCCTGGATGTCACGCCCGGCCCGGTAGGCGGTGTTGCCGTCGCGGCTCCACACCCCGGCGCCCAGACCGTAGAGGGTGTCGTTTGCGATCGAGATCGCGTCGTCGTAGTCGGAGAACGACGTCACCGCCACTACGGGGCCGAAGATCTCCTCCTGGAAGATCCGCATCTTGTTGTTGCCGGCGAAGATCGTCGGCTGCATGTAGTAACCGCCGGACAGGTCGCCGCCCAGCTCGGCGCGCTCCCCGCCGGTGATGACCTTGGCGCCCTCGTCCTTGCCGATCTCGATGTAGGACAACACCTTTTCCAGCTGGTCGTTGGATGCCTGCGAACCCAGCATCGTCTCGGTGTCCAGCGGATCGCCCTGCCGCACCGCCTTGGTCCGGATGGCGGCCAGCTCCAGGAACTCGTCGTAGATGTCGGACTGGACCAGGCTGCGCGACGGGCAGGTGCACACCTCGCCCTGGTTGAGGGCGAACATGGTGAAGCCCTCGAGCGCCTTGTCCTGGAAGTCGTCACCCTTGGCCATCACGTCGGAGAAGAAGATGTTGGGGCTCTTGCCGCCGAGCTCCAGCGTGACCGGGATCAGGTTCTGCGACGCGTACTGCATGATCAGCCGTCCGGTGGTGGTCTCCCCGGTGAACGCGATCTTGGCGATCCGGTTGCTCGAAGCCAGCGGCTTGCCCGCCTCGGCGCCGAACCCGTTGACGACGTTGACCACGCCCGCCGGTAGCAGATCACCGATCAGCGACATCAGGTAGAGCACCGAAACCGGAGTCTGCTCGGCGGGTTTGAGCACCACCGCGTTGCCGGCCGCCAGCGCGGGCGCCAGCTTCCAGGTGGCCATCAGGATCGGGAAGTTCCACGGAATGATCTGCCCGACCACGCCGAGCGGCTCGTGGAAGTGGTAGGCGACGGTGTCCTCGTCGATCTGGGACAGCGAGCCCTCCTGCGCGCGGATCGCCCCGGCGAAGTAGCGGAAATGGTCGACCGCCAGCGTGATGTCGGCGCCCAGCGCCTCACGGATCGGCTTGCCGTTGTCCCACACTTCAGCCACCGCCAGCGCGGCCTTGTTCTCCTCGATCCGGTCGGCGATCTTGTTCAGGATCGTCGCGCGTTCGGCCGGTGGGGTCTTGCCCCACGCCCCTGCCGCCCCGTGGGCCGCGTCGAGCGCCTTCTCGACATCGGCCTCGTCGGACCGGGCCACCTCGCAGAACGGCTGGCCGGTCACCGGTGTCGGGTTCTCGAAATAGCGCCCCTGCGCTGGCCGGACCCATTCGCCCCCGATGAAGTTGCCGTAGCGGGCTTCATACGACATCAACGCCCCAGCGGAACCTGGACGTGCGAAAACGGTCATCTGCTCGGCTCCTCGCTCGCCTGTGTAATACACCTCACACTACCGCCGGAGGCCACAATGGCGGTCATGACATCGCAAGCCCCCCCGGCCCCCGACGACGACCGTGACCCCTACCTGTGGCTCGAGGAAGTCTCCGGCGACGAGGCGCTGGATTGGGTGCGGGCGCGCAACGAACCGACACTGGCGACCTTCCGCGACGCGGAGTTCGAGCGAATGCGCACCGAGGCGCTCGAGGTGCTCGACACCGACGCCCGCATCCCGTACGTGGTCCGCCGCGGCGAGTACCTCTACAACTTCTGGCGCGACGCCGACAACCCGCGCGGGCTGTGGCGGCGCACCACGCTGGAGAGCTATCGGACCGATGCCCCCGAGTGGGACGTGCTGATCGATGTCGACGAGTTGGGCCGGGCCGACGACGAGAAGTGGGTGTGGGCCGGCGCCGGCGTCATCGAACCGGAGTACACGCGCGCCCTGGTCGCGCTGTCCAGGGGCGGCTCGGACGCCTCCGTCGTGCGCGAATTCGACATGGCCACACGCGAATTCGTCGCCGACGGATTCGCGCTGCCGGAGGCCAAGTCGCAACTGGCCTGGGCGGATCCCGATACCGTCCTGGTAGGCACGGACTTCGGCGCCGACTCCCTCACCGACTCGGGCTACCCGCGGGTGATCAAGCGGTGGCGACGGGGCACCCCGCTGACCGACGCGGAGACCGTGTTCGAGGGCGCCCGCACCGACGTCCGCGTGTCCGCCTCGGTGGACCGCACCCCCGGCTTCGAGCGCACCCTCCTGGGGCGTGCCCTCGACTTCTGGAACGAAGAGGTCTACGAACTGCGCGGCCCCGAGCTGATCCGGATCGACGCGCCCACCGACGCCAGCTTGTCGATACACCGGGAGTGGCTGCTGATCGAGCTGCGCACCGATTGGTTCTACGGCGCTCAGAGCTATCCCGCCGGTTCCCTGCTGGCGGCCAACTATGACGAATTCCTCTCGGGCACAGCCGAATTGAGTGTGGTTTTCGAGCCCGACGAGCACACCGCGCTGAACCACTACGCGTGGACGCGCGACCGCCTGCTGATGGTCACCCTCGCCGACGTGGCCAGCCGGGTGGAGATCGTCACGCCGGGCACCTGGCGACGCGAGCCGGTCGCCGGCATCCCCGACGCGACCAACACCGTCGTCGTCGCCGCCGACGACACCGGCGACGAGTTCTTCCTCGATTCCAGTGGATTCGTCACCCCGTCGCGGCTCATGTGCGGCACCGGCGCCGGCCCGCTCGACCAGATCAAGTCCGCGCCGGCCTTCTTCGACGCCGGCAACATGGCCGTCGCCCAGCATTTCGTGGCGTCGCAGGACGGCACGCCGATCCCGTACTTCGTGGTGCGGCCCGCCGATGCGCGGGGCCCGGGGCCGACCATGCTGTACGGCTACGGCGGCTTCGAATCCGCCAACACCCCCGCCTACAGCGGCGTGCTCGGCCGGTTGTGGCTGGCCCGCGGCGGCACCTACGTGCTGGCCAACATCCGCGGCGGCGGGGAGTACGGGCCCGGCTGGCACACCCAGGCCATGCGCGAGGACCGGCACAAAGTGGCCGAGGACTTCGCCGCGGTGGCAACCGATTTGGTGAATCGCGGCATCACCACAGTCGACCAGCTCGGTGCGCAGGGCGGCAGCAACGGCGGCCTGCTGATGGGCATCATGCTGACCCAGTACCCCGACAGGTTCGGCGCGCTGGTCTGCAGCGTGCCGCTGCTGGACATGAAGCGCTACCACCTGCTGCTCGCGGGCGCCTCGTGGATGGCCGAGTACGGCGACCCCGACAACCCGGACGACTGGGCGTTCATCTCCGAATACTCGCCCTACCAGAACATCTCGGCCACGCGCCATTACCCGCCGGTGCTGATGACCACGTCCACCCGCGACGATCGCGTGCATCCGGGCCACGCCCGCAAGATGACGGCCGCGCTGGAGGCGGCGGGTCACCGGGTCTACTACTACGAGAACATCGAGGGCGGCCACGCCGGGGCGGCCGACAACCAACAGGTCGCGTTCAAGTCGGCGCTGACCTACTCGTTCCTGTGGCGGATGCTGGCCAGGTCATAAGATCGTCGGCGTGTCAGCGACCCAACGCATCGAACTCACGCTGCTGGCGACCGGATTGATCTTCGTCCTGGTCTCGGCGGCGCAGGCACGCTACCGCTTCATCGGTGACCGCCGCGCCGGCCGGCGGTTCTACTGGGCGACCGCGATCATCGGCACCGTCTGCTTCGCGGCCGGCACGGGCAGGCTCTGGCCCAACGCCGTCTGCGTGGCGGTGATCTTCTCCGGCCTCGTCGTCTTGTCGGCCTACCTGACGACGCCGTATCTGAAGATCGGCGACAGGATCTACGCGTCGTTACCGGAAAACCGTCAGCCCGACCCGTAAGGAAGCCATGCCGACCAGCGACTTCGAGACGCTCCTGTACACGGCGGCCGGCCCGGTGGCCACCATCACGCTGAACCGTCCGGAGCAGCTCAACACGATCGTGCCGCCCATGCCCGACGAGATCGAGGCGGCCGTCGGGCTGGCGGAGCGCGACCCGGCCGTCAAGGTCATCGTGCTGCGCGGCGCCGGCCGGGCGTTCTCCGGCGGCTACGACTTCGGCGGCGGCTTCGTGCACTGGGGCGAGTCGATGATGACCGACGGCAAGTGGGATCCCGGCAAGGATTTCGCGATGGTCACCTCCCGCGAGACCGGGCCGACGCAGAAGTTCATGGCCATCTGGCGGGCATCCAAGCCGGTCATCGCCCAGGTGCATGGCTGGTGCGTGGGCGGGGCCAGCGACTACGCGCTGTGCGCGGACCTGGTCATCGCCAGCAACGACGCGGTGATCGGCACCCCGTACAGCAGGATGTGGGGCGCATACCTGAGCGGGATGTGGCTCTACCGGCTCAGCTTCGCCAAGGCCAAGTGGCATTCGCTGACCGGGCGGCCGCTGACCGGCGTGCAGGCGGCCGAGGTCGAGCTGATCAACGAGGCGGTGCCGTTCGAGCGCCTCGAGGCCCGGGTCGCCGAGATCGCCGCCGAGCTGGCCCGGATTCCGCTGTCGCAGCTGCAGGCGCAGAAGCTGATCGTCAACCAGGCCTACGAGAACATGGGGTTAGCGTCCACCCAGACGCTCGGCGGCATCCTCGACGGCCTGATGCGCAACACCCCCGACGCCCTGGACTTCATCAAGACCGCCGAAACCCAGGGCGTTCGGGCCGCGGTCGAGCGCCGCGACGGTCCCTTCGGCGACTACAGCCAGGCCCCGCCGGAGCTGCGGCCCGACCCCACGCACGTCATCGTGCCTGATCGCGGCCAATGCTGAGATGAACTAGGAACTTGTCCGCCGCCGCCCAAAAAGTGTTACCGTTAACAACTATGTCCCGGCTGAGTTCTGGCCTGCGTGCAGGCGTCGCTGTGTTCGCTTTGGGTATCGCCGCTACGGCCTTCCCGAAAACCGCCGTGGCCGATTCCACGGAGGACTTCCCGATTCCGCGCAGGATGATCAACACCACCTGCGACGCCGAGCAGATCATGGCGGCCACCCGCGACACCAGCCCGGTGTACTACCAGCGGTACATGATCGACTTCAACAACCACCCGAACGTCCAGCAGGCGACGATCGACAAGGTCCACTGGTTCTACTCGTTGTCGCCGGAGGACCGCCGGACGTACTCCGAGAACTTCTACAACAACGACCCGCTGTGGTACGCGTGGCCCAACCACATGAAGCTCTTCTTCAACAACAAGGGCGTCGTCGCCAAGGCGACCGACGCCTGCGCGCAGTACCCGCCCGGCGACATGTCGGTGTGGAACTGGGCCTGAGCGCCTAAAGAAATCCGCGCGTCCCCGAGGAATGGGCGCGCGGATTTCTTTGTGTGACGCCCGTAGGATCAGCGCGGCTGTACCAATCCGCCCGGGGGGTGCTCCTCGACGTTCTTCAGGAGCAAATCGCGCACAGCGGGACGCGGGCCGTACGGTCGCAGCATGGTGCTGGCCGGCCGTGGACGCACGTGCTGCGGCCACCAGAACCAGCGACCGAGCAGGGTGGCCAGCGACGGCGTCATGAACGACCGCACGATCAAAGTGTCGAACAACAAACCCAGCGCGATCGTCGTACCCACCTGGGCCATCACCACCAGCGGGCTGAACATGAACGTGGCCATGGTCGCGGCGAACACCAGACCGGCGGAGGTCACCACCGAGCCCGAACCGGCCATCGCGCGGATCGTTCCCGTTTTGAGCCCGGCGTGGATTTCCTCCTTGAACCGCGATATCAACAGCAGGTTGTAGTCCGAGCCGACCGCCAGCAGCAGGATGATCGCCATCGCCAGCACCATCCAGTGCAACTTCATGCCCAGGATGTACTGCCATAGGAGCACCGAGAGTCCGAATGAGGCGCCTAGTGACAGCAACACCGTACCGACGATCACAACGGCCGCCACGGCGCTTCGGGTGATCACCAGCATGATGATGAAAATTAGTGTGGCTGCGGCAATTCCGGCGATCATCAGGTCGATGTTTGAGCCGTCGTGCATGTCCTTGTACGTCGCGGCGGTACCGCCGAGGTAGACCTTGGCGCCCTCCCAGGGCGTGCCCTTGATCGCCTCGTGCACGGCCTGCTTGATCGGTTCGATGTGGCTGATGCCTTCAGGAGTCGCCGGGTCGCCTTCATGGGAGATGATCAACCGGACGGCGTGCCCATCCGGCGAGATGAACTGTTTGAGACCCCGTGCGAAATCCGGGCTCTTGAACGCCTCCGGCGGAAGGTAGAACGTGTCGTCATTTTTTGCTTTATCGAAGGCATCGCCTTGGGCGGTGGCGTTGTCGGACTGCGCTTTCGCCTGTTCGTTAAGACCCATCGTGGTCGCGTAGTTCGACATGATGGTGTCGAGGTTGCGCTGCTGACTCTCGATCTGCGGCGGTATCAGCGCCACCAGCTTCGGCTGGATCTGATCCAACTTGTCCAGATTCGCGCTGAGGTTCACGATGTTCTGGGCCACCTGGTCGATGCCGTCGAGCGCGTTGAAGATCGACCGGAGCGCCCAGCAGGCGGGGATGTCGAAGCAGTGCCTCTCCCAGTAGAAGAAGCTGCGGATCGGCCGGAAGAAGTCGTCGAAGGTGGCGATGTCGTCGCGCAACGATTCGGTGATCTGCACGGTCTCCTTGGTGAGCCTGGTGGTTTCGTGCGTCGTGTTGCTGAGGTCCTGGGTGACCTGCATCTGCTCATGCAGCGTTGCCATCGTCTTGCGCAGCTCGTCCGCCTGCTTGAGCAGGTTTGCCGCCTGTTCGTCTTGATAGTGCTGGGTCTGGATCCGCCCTGCGGCTTGTGCACTCATCTGAAAACCGAGGGTGCTGTGGTCGAGCGGGGTGCCCAATGGCCGGGTAATGGTCTGCACCCGGCCGATACCGGGGATGTGGAACACCGCCTTGGCGACCTTGTCCAGGATCAGGAAATCGGCCGGGTTGCGCAGGTCGTGGTCGGTCTCGATCATCAACAGCTCAGGATTGAGCCGAGCCTGGTCGAAGTGTCGGTCCGCGGCGGCATAACCGACATTGGCCGGGGTGTCTGCCGGCAGGAAGTGGCGGTTGTCGTAGTCCGTCTTGTAACCGGGCAGCGCGAGCAGACCAACCAACGCGACCCCGATGGTCACCGCGAGAACCGGTGCGGGCCAGCGGACGACCGCGGTGCCGATGCGACGCCAGCCCCGGGTCTGCAGCTTTCGCTTCGGGTCGAGCAGCTTGAAGAACGATGCCACCGTCAGGACCGCCGGTGCCAGCGTCAAAGCCGCCAACACCGCGACCAGCATGCCGACCGCACAAGGCACCCCCAGCGACTCGAAGTACGGCAGCCGGCAGAAGCTCAGGCAGTACATCGCGCCGGCGATGGTCAGGCCCGATCCCAGCACGACGTGCGCGGTGCTGTGGAACATGGTGTAGAACGCTTCTTCGCGGGTCTCGCCGAGACCGCGCGCCTCGTGGTAGCGGCCGACCACAAAGATCGCGTAGTCCGTCCCGGCGGCGATCGCCATAAGCACCAGCATGTTGTTGGCGAACGTGGAAAGCCCCATGACGCCGTAGTTACCGAGCGTCGCGACGACGCCTCGAGCCGCGGCCAACTCGATGAACACCATCGCCAGCATGATCAGCATGGTGGTGACCGAGCGGTAGACGAACAGCAGCATCACCACGATCACCAAAAAAGTGACAAGAGTGACGACCATGACGCCCTTCTCGCCCGCGTGGGACTGGTCGGCGAACAGCGGACCCGCGCCGGTGACGTATGCCTTGATTCCCGGCGGCGCGGGCACCGAATCCACGATCTTGCGAACGGCCAGGGCAGACTCGTTCGCCAGTCCGCCGCCCATGTTGCCGGCGAGGTAGACCTGGACGTACGCGGCCTTTTGATCGTGGCTCTGGGAACCCGCCGCCGTCAGCGGATCACTCCAGAAATCCTGGACGTGCTGAACGTGTTTCTTGTCTTGCTCGACGCGCCTGACGATCTCGTCGTAGTAGCGGTGCGCTTCGGCCCCGAGTGGCTTGTCGCCCTCGAGCAAGATCATGGCCGAGTTGTCGGAGTTGAACTCTTTGAACGTCGATCCGACCTTCATCATCGACTGAAAGGACGCCGCGTCAGTCGGACTCATCGACACCGAGTGGGTTTTGGCGACGACCTCGAGCTGTGGCGAGATGGTGTTGGTGAGGAACACGATGCCCAACCACACCAGGACGATCGGGAGGGCAAGCCGATGGATCATTCGCGGCAGGAACGGCGGGATCAGCGGCTGATCGACGCGCGGCGGAGCCTCGCCTGGCTCGCTCATGCGGACTTGTCCAGGCAGTAGACGAAGGGGTTCACGGTTTCGTTGGAATCTGAGCGATTCGGAGCCTTGATGACGTCACCGTGCCCGTCGTGGTTGTTCACGACGAATCGGCAGGCGATCCAACTACCGTCTCCTTGCGCCACCAGGTTTGCCGGGATGCCGGGCTTCGTTGAACTCAATACCATGCTCCAGGGCAAGGGCACGTTCAGTGCCTGCTGCGGATGGGAGTTTTCGTCAAGGTAGTTGATGGTTGCCGTGCTGCCCGGTGAGCCCCAGACCTCGAGCGTGATCGTCTTGGCGTTGAACTGGTCGAGGACCTCGCCCGAGGTGCCACCACCGAACGAACCGCGGTGAACGCCGAAGACGCCGTGCAATCGGTATACGACGAATCCCGACACCGCGACGACAGCTGCGATCGTGAGCACCAACCAGAAACGCCCCAAAAGCCCCTTTTTCTTGGCGCGCTGCGGAGCGACATCTTTGCCCTCCCTGCCGGCGGAGCCCTGCTTCTTCAGCGGCTCGGTCCTTGGCTCAGTCGTCGTCATGGGCACTCCAAAGTCCTTCCCGTCTTCACTGGTTGGAGTTCGCCAAGCCATAGCTCCCCCGCCTCCTCGTTCATGGCTTCTCCGCGATGAGGCCGACGCACGTCGCAGTCAGCAGGCGGGTCAGGGCGGAAGTGAAGTCCAGATTCCACTCCGGGGGAAGCACTTCGGGCTCCTCGGCGTAGACGTCGGTGAGGCGCTCGGGCGGGTTGGCGACCTGCCACAGCGTGGCCGCCAGCGAGTACGCCGCCAGCAAAATGTCGAGCGACCCCGAGCGGCCCAGTTCCGGCAGGGCGCTCTCGATGGAATCGGCGAGCGACAGCGTGGCGGCGGTGCTGATCCGCTTGACCTCGACCACCCGCTCCGCGTCCACCTCGTGTTCGAGGTGCAGGTGCAGGTTGGCCAGCAGGTCGCAGAAAAGCGGGTCGTCGGCCAGAGCGTTGGCCAGCGTCTCGGCGATTCGCGACGGTGATTTCGGCCCTGGTTCGGCCAACTTCTCCGACACGGTGTTCGACCAGCGCACCCACCCTTCGGCGGAGAGGTGCAGGAGGACTTCCTTGTGCGAGCTGAAGTAGCGGCGGACGGCGGAGTAGTGAATGCCGGCCCGGCTGGCGACGGCGGTCAGCGTGACCGACGCGACGCCGGTCTCGAGCGCCAGTGAACGCGCGGCTTCCACGAGTGCCTCCGCACGTTGGCGCTTTTTCTCCTCGGTGCGGGCGCGCTGGAAAGTGAGTTGCGCCACCGCCAGAGCGTAACGCACGTCGTGTGATTTGTATAACGCACGGCGTGTGATTTGTACCAGGCCACATTGAACCGTCCCGGGCCGGTAAAGGTGTTAGTAACTATGCACACCATCGCGCTCATCGGATTCCTCGGCGGCCTCATCACCGGCATCTCGCCGTGCATCCTGCCGGTGCTTCCCGTGGTCTTCTTCTCCGGCGTCGACGGCACCCAGGCACGCGCCGCCGCCGCCCGGCCGTACCTGGTGATCGCGGGTCTGGTCTGCAGCTTCGGCGTGGTAACCCTGGCCGGCTCGACCATCCTGTCCGCGCTGCACCTGCCGCAGGACGCGATCCGCTGGGCCGCCCTAGTGGTGCTGACGCTCATCGGCCTCGGCCTGATCTTCCCCCCGCTGCAGCACCTGATCGAGCGGCCGTTCGCCCGCCTACCCCAGCGTCAAATGGGAACGGGCAGAAGTGGTTTCGGGTTGGGCTTGACGCTGGGGGCGCTGTACGTGCCGTGCGCCGGACCGGTGCTGGCCGCGATCGTGGTCGCGGGCGGCACCGCCTCGATCGGCCTGCCCATCCTGATCCTCACCGCCACTTTCGCGATCGGCACCGCCCTGCCGCTGCTGGCGTTCGCGCTGGCCGGTCGGGGCGTCGCCGAGCGCATCGGCGCATTCCGACGCCGACAGCGCATGGTCCAGGTCGCCGGCGGCATCACGATGATCGTGCTGGCCGTGGCGCTGGTGTTCAACCTGCCGGCGATGTTGCAACGCGCCGTGCCCGACTACACGGCATCGATGCAGAAAGCGGTCGGAGCCAACAAGATCCGCCAGCAGCTCGGCGCCCCGGGCGGTGGCGCGCTGGGCGACTGCACCGAAGGCGCCGACCGGCTCGAGCAGTGTGGGGCGGCGCCCGCGGTCGGCGGCATCACGGGGTGGCTCAACACCCCGGGCGGCGCTCCGGTCGACCTGGCCTCGCTGCGGGGCAAGGTGGTGCTGATCGACTTCTGGGCTTACTCGTGCATCAACTGCCAACGGGCCATCGCGCACGTAACCGATTGGTACAACCGGTATCACGACGCCGGGTTCGTCGTCGTCGGAGTGCACACCCCCGAGTACGCCTTCGAACGGGTCCCCGCCAACGTGTCCAGCGGCGCCGCCGCGCTACACATCACCTACCCCGTCGCCCTGGACAACGACTACACCACGTGGAACAACTACCAAAACCTTTACTGGCCGGCGGAATACCTGATCGATGCCAACGGAACGGTCCGGCACACGAAATTCGGAGAGGGCGATTACGACGGCACCGAGGAGCTGATCCGCGAACTGCTCGTCGATGCCCATCCCGATACCCGGCTGCCCGCGCCGACGCATTCGGCCGACACCACGCCGCGCACCAGGCTCACCCTCGAGACCTACCTCGGGGTCGAGAGGGCCCTGAACTACGGCGGTGGAGGCGATTACAAGCCGGGCTCGTTCAGCTATCCGCCGCAGTTAGCCGCCGACCGGTTCGCGCTGACCGGCCGATGGAAGCTCGACGATCAGGGCGCCACCGCCGACAGCGATGACGCCGCCATCCGGCTGAACTACACCGCCAAGGACGTCTACGTCGTCGTCGGCGGGACGGGCACCCTCACCGTGACCCGGGACGGCAGGACGACGACGACGGCGATCGGCGGGCCACCCACGCTGCACCCCATCGTGGCGGATGAGGCGGCGCGCAGCGACCAGCTCGACATGCGGGTCAGCCGTGGGCTGCAAGTGTTTTCGTTCACCTTCGGCTAGCCGGCCGGCTTCTTGCGCAGGCCGCCCAACATCGCGACGAGCACACCGCCAATCACCAGCGCGACGCCCACGAGCAGCGTGAGGTTGAGCCATTCGTGCAGGCCCGTCTCGGCGTGGCCGACCATCACCTCGGCGATGCGGCGGATCTCGTCGGTGGTGCGGTTGAGCGCGTCGCCGACATGGCGGCCGGCGACCTCGATGCCCGCCCAGCCGGCGGCGCCGACCAGCAGCGCGGAGACCCCGAGGCTGGTGAGCGCCTTCCCGCGGCGGCGCGCGGTGGCCAGCATCAGGACGGCGCAGACGACGCTGAGGGCGACCGCGCCGACGCTCACCCACGGACCCCACGTGGCGAGCGGGCTCAGCCGCCCCGGCCGCAGCGACCCGTGGGCCGAAGGCGCCGACGCCGTCAACGGAACCGTCAGCGTCGCAGGCACTTTCACGTTGTGGCGGCTCAGGATCCGCTGCATCGAGGCGTCCTTGAGCATCGGCGCCACGTCGATCGCCCACGACTCGCCGGCGCCGTCGGCGGTGAACAACCAGCGGTGCGCCGCCCGGTTCGCCTGGGCGAACAGCGCCGGAAACGTGGGCCCGGCCGTGAACGCGACGGCGGCCAGGTGCACCTCGGCGCCCTCGACCGGCTGGCGTCCGCCGTTGTGCTCCGCGATGAGCGCCATCGCGCGGTTGGCCAGTTCGTCCGCGGCGGCGGACTGCAGGGCGGCGTCGCCGGCGGCCCGCTGGGCCAGCGCGACATACCCACCTTCGCTGACCACGTTCAGCTGCAGCCACGCCGCCGGGATCGCCACGGCCAGCGCGACGGTGGTGGCCAGCCACAGCACCGCCCGGAAGACCGCGGCCACGAATCGCACGCCGGAAAACCCGACGGCCTACGGAGCGATTCCGCGAACGTAGGCGGCCTGCCCGAGGTGCTGAGCGCAGTCGTCGATGATGCTCACCAACCGCGCGCTGGCCGTCACCGGCGGGTCCCAGTTGGTGTCGACCACCCGCTCCAGCTCGGCGGCGGTCACGCCGGCGACGTACTCGAGGGTCAGCTTGTGCACGGCGTGGTAGTAACCGGCCAGCAGATCCGCCGGGGCCTTGACCTTCGCGACCTGCTCGGGCTTGTGCCCGTAGCCGGTGTCGTTGCGCGGCAGGTCCAGGCCGAACCGGTCCACCCAGCCGTCGCGCAGCCACACCTGCTCGACGCCGGCGACGTCGGCCAGCTGGATGTCCTGCACGCGCGCGCTGTGCCAGATCAGCCAGGCGATGCTGTTGGCGTCCGCGGTCACCCGGTACTCGGCGACCGCGTCGGTCAATCCGTCGGCGATCTCGTCGACGTGTTCGATCAACCTGGTGAAGGCGTCGCGAAGCAGTTCCTGGACGGCGGCGTCGGGGCTGGAGGTGTCGGCCATACCAGCGACACTAGATCCTGGCACGACCCACCGGCACGGTCGTAGATTGTTTGGATGACGTATGACCTGATCATCCGCAACGGCACCATCATCGACGGGCTGGGCGGTGAGCCGTATGTCGGCGACGTCGCGGTGAAAGATGGCGTCATCGCGGCCGTCGGTCACGTGAACGGCGAAGGGGCCGAGCGGGAAATCGACGCCGCCGGGCTGCTGGTCACCCCGGGCTTCGTCGACCTGCACACCCACTACGACGGCCAGGCCATCTGGTCGGAACGCCTGACGCCGTCGTCGGCGCACGGGGTGACCACGGTGGTCATGGGCAACTGCGGGGTCGGCTTCGCCCCGTGTCGCCAGGAAGACCACGACGTGCTCGTCGACGTGATGGCCGGCGTCGAGGACATTCCGGGCGTCGTCATGACGGACGGCCTGCCCTGGACGTGGGAGACGTTCCCCGAATACCTGGACGCCTTGGAGTCGCGACAACGTGATGTCGATGTCGCCGCGTATCTGCCGCACTCCCCGTTGCGCGTCTACGTGATGGGCCAGCGCGGTGCCGACCGCGAGCCGGCCACCGCCGAAGACCTCGCCAAGATGCGGGCGCTCGCCAAGGAGGCGGTCGAGGTCGGCGCGCTGGGCTTCGCGTCGTCCCGGCTGACGATCCACAAGACCGAGAGCGGTTCGCCCATCCCGAGCTACGACGCCGGCCGGGAGGAGATCGAAGAGATCGCCCGCGGTGTCGTCGACGGCGGCGGCGGCCTGCTGCAGTTCGTGCCGGACATCCCGGCCGGCGGTTACGAGCCCGTGCTGCAGACGGTGTTCGACGTGGCCGAGGACGTCGGCCTGCCGCTCACGTTCACCCTCGTCGTCGCCAACGCGGGCGACCCAACATGGCCGGACGCCATCACCATGATTGAGAAGGCCAACGCCGCGGGCGGTGACATCACCGCGCAGCTGCTCCCGCGCCCGATCGGGCTGATCATCGGGCTGCAGCTGACTGCCAACCCGTTCGTGCTCTATCCCAGCTATCGGGAGATCGCTCACCTGCCGCTGGCCGAGCGGGTCGCCGAGATGCGCACGCCGGAGGTGCGGGCCCGCATCCTGTCCGACAAGCCCGGCGTCGGTCACCCGATCCTGTACGTGGCGCAGATGTGGGACTGGATCTTCCCGCTGGGCGACAACCCGGACTACGAGCCGGACCCGTCGACCAGCATCGGGGCCCGGGCCCGGGCCAAGGGCGTGGACCCGATGGAGGAGGCCTACGACCGGCTGCTCGACGACGACGGCCGGGCCATGCTGTTGGTGGCCACCAGCAACCTGCAGGGCAACTCGCTGGACACCGTCGGGGAGCTGCTGCACCGCGACGACGTGGTGCTGGGGCTCGGCGACGGCGGTGCGCACTACGGGATGATCTGCGACGCCAGCTACTCGACGTACTTCCTGGCGCACTGGGCCCGCGACCGCAAGACCGGGCGGTTCACGGTGCCGGAGGCCGTCCGCGAGCTCACCTCGGTGCCGGCCCGCATCGCCGGGCTCGCCGACCGGGGCCGCGTCGCGGTCGGCTACAAGGCCGACCTCAACGTCATCGATCACGCGGCGTTGCGGCTGCACAAGCCGGTGATCAGTTACGACCTGCCGGCCGGGGGGAGGCGGCTGGACCAGACCGCCGACGGGTACGTCGCCACGGTCGTGGCCGGCCAAGTGATCGCGGAGAACGGTGTGCCCACCGAAGCCCGCCCAGGCAAGTTGGTCCGCGGCCGGCAACCTCGCCCGCTACCCGCGCAATAACGCCACCAAAACCGCCAAATCCCGGGTAAGTTGAGCCGGTGACGAGCCCGCATTTTGCGTGGTTGCCGCCAGAAGTCAACTCGGCACGAATCTTCGCGGGTCCCGGAGCCGGGCCGTTGCTTGCTGCCGCGGAAGCTTGGGATGGCCTGGCCGAGGACCTGTCGTCGTCAGCATCGTCATTTTCTTCGGTCACGTCAAATTTGGCCAACGGGTCCTGGCAGGGCCCGTCGTCGGCGGCGATGATGGCCCTCGCCACGCACTACGTGAGCTGGCTCAGCGCGGCCGCGGCCCAGGCCGAGGCGGTGTCCAGCCAGGCGTCGGCCGTCGCGCACGCGTTCGAGGGGGCGCTGGCCGCCACGGTCCAGCCCGCGGTGGTCGCGGCCAACCGTGCTCTGGCGCACGCGTTGTCGGCCAACAATCATCTGGGCCAGAACACCCCCGCGATCGCCGACATCGAGGCCGCTTACGACCAGATGTGGGCGTCGGACGTGGAAGCGATGTACGGCTACCACGCCGACGCGTCGGCGGCGGTGGAGAAACTGGCGCCCTGGCAGCAGGTCCTGCAGAACCTCGGCTTCCACTTCAGCAGCAGCGGACAGCTCACGTTCGGCCTGCCCGCGGCGCGGGTTCCGCGCACGCTCTGACGGCCCCTGCCCGCGCCTATCCTGGAGCGTCATGCGCACGAAGAAGAAGGTGGACATCGAGCGGCTCGCCGCCGCCCTCGCCGACTACCCGTACGCGTACCTGGTGACCGTCGACGACGACTACCGCGTGCACACCGTGACGGTCGAGCCGCGGCTGCGCGAGGCGATCGTCGACGTCGGCCTCATCGGCGGCCGCACCCGGCAGAATCTCGCGCATCGGCGCGACGTCACCCTGCTGTGGCCCCCGACCGAGCCCGGCGGCTATTCGCTGATCGTCGACGGCACGGCCGAGGTGACGGATGCGGGGGACGCGGTACGGCTGGGCGTCGTGCCCACCCGCGCGCTGTTGCACCGCGAGGCCGACCCCGACTCCCCCGGTGCGGCCAAGGGCTGCCTACACGACTGCGTGGTGTTCTCGCTGCCGGCCTAGCGCCGTACAGTCTGATCCGTGAGCCGCGTCGCACCGCTCGCCCCGCCGTGGAGCGAGGAAGATGCCACTGGGATCAACAGCTGGGGTCATCCGGACCGCACCTATGAGCCGCTGCTTCTGGTGCGCTGCCTGCAGCGCCACCCGGCGCTGGCCACCCGGCTGCGCAAGCTCGGCGAATCACTCTATGTCGCTGCGCTTTTGCCGGCTCGTACCCGGACGATCGCGATCCTGCGCACCTGCGCGCTGGTCGGCTGCGCTTACGAGTGGGGCGGGCAGGCGGCGTTCTGGGGTCCGATCGCGGGGGTCAGCGACGACGAGTGCGACGCGCTGGTGACCGGCGGCAAGGATGCCGCTGCCGACCCGCGGTGGAGCGCGGCCGAACGGACGCTGATCGGGGCGGTGGACGAACTTGAGCGCACCGGTTCGTGGTCGGAGCCGACTTGGATTGCATTGGGGCGCTTCCTTACCGACGAGCAACGGATCGAATTGCTCACCGCCGTCGGCTGGTATCGCACGATCTGCACGCTGTGTAACGCGCTGGCCCTGCCGGCGGAGGGCTGGATGCGGCGCTGGCCGTCAGCCGGCTGACCGGTCGCGGCTCGGGTCCGTTTTGAGGCCCGGGTGCTGGCTCTTCAACAGCGGCAGCAGCACCCGTCGCGGCATGAACTGGAACAGCCGGGTGCTGAGCTGGCTTGGCAGCCCGGCGATCACGGTGCCGCGGTCGTGCTCGAGCGCGTCGACGCCGGTGCGCGCCACGTCACGCGACGGCATCCACATGAACTTCGGGAACGCGTCGGCGAATTTGCGCTCGTCCATGCCGGCATTCTTCAGGAACTCGGTGCGCACCGGCCCTGGGCACAGCAGCGCGACGGTGACACCGGTGCCGGCGAGTTCGCCGCGCACCCCCTCGGTGTAGGTCCTCACGAACGCCTTGGTGGCGGCGTAGCCCGCCTGCCCCGGGAACGGGTGGTAGCCCGCGGTGGATCCGACGTTGAGGATCGCGCCACGTCCGCGCGGCACCATCTGCTGGACCGCGCGGGTGGTCAGGTCGATGACGGCCTCGACGTTGACGCGCACCTGGGCGATCTCGTCGTCGACACGCGTCTTGGTCACCGATCCGATGGTGCCGATGCCGGCGTTGTTGACGAGGATGTCGGTGGCCAGCCCGCGGCGCTCCACCTCGTCGAGGAGGCCGGCGCGGGCCGTCGCGTCCGCGACGTCGCAGGCGATCACCTCGACACGCACGCTTCGCGCCAGTTCTTCGGCCAGCTCGCGCAGCCGGTCTTCGCGGCGGGCGACGAGCGTGACGCCGTGGCCCCGGTCGGCCAGCTCCCGCGCGATGTCGGCGCCGATGCCCGACGATGCGCCGGTCACGACGGCGGTGCTGGTGGGTGAGGGAGTCGGAAGGGCCACGCGGTTAAACGTACAAGGCGGCCCAGCGCGCCGAACGTGCAACCAGGGCGGAAAAATCGCCGAAATCCCGCCCTGAGCTCACGCTCGGCGGACACGAAAAAGCCCGGCCCCCAGAGGGACCGGGCTTTTTCAGTGCTTGGGACTTTTCCGCTCTTGGACTTAGAAGTCCATGCCGCCCATGCCGCCGGTCGGGTCGCCCGCCGGAGCGGCCGCCTTCTCCGGCTTGTCGGCGACAACGGCCTCGGTCGTCAGGAACAGCCCGGCAATGGACGCCGCGTTCTGCAGCGCCGAGCGGGTGACCTTGACCGGGTCGGCAACGCCGGCCTTGAGCAGGTCCTCGTACTCATTGGTGGCGGCGTTCAAGCCCGTGCCGGCCTTCGAGTTGCGGACCTTCTCGGCCACCACGCCGGGCTCCAGCCCGGAGTTGAAGGCGATCTGCTTGAGCGGAGCCTCGAGCGCCACCTTGACGATGTTGGCGCCGGTCGCCTCGTCGCCGGACAGCTTCAGCTCGTCCAGGGACGGAGCCGCCTGCAGCAGGGCCACGCCACCACCGGCGACGATGCCTTCCTCGACGGCCGCCTTGGCGTTGCGGACCGCGTCCTCGATGCGGTGCTTGCGCTCCTTGAGCTCCACCTCGGTGGCCGCCCCGGCCTTGATCACCGCAACACCGCCGGCCAGCTTGGCCAGGCGCTCCTGCAGCTTCTCGCGGTCGTAGTCGGAGTCGCTGTTCTCGATCTCGGCGCGGATCTGGGAAACCCGTCCGGCGATGGCATCGGGTTCACCGGCGCCCTCGACGATGGTGGTCTCGTCCTTGGTGACGACCACCTTGCGGGCCTTACCGAGCAGCGCGACGTCGGCCGTCTCCAGGGAGAGGCCGACCTCTTCGCTGACGACCTGACCACCGGTGAGGATGGCCATGTCCTGCAACATCGCCTTGCGCCGGTCACCGAAGCCGGGGGCCTTGACGGCCACCGACTTGAAGGTGCCCCGGATCTTGTTGACGACCAGGGTGCTCAAAGCCTCGCCCTCGACGTCCTCGGCGATGATCAGCAGCGGCTTGCCGGCCTGGATGACCTTCTCCAGCAGCGGGAGCAGGTCCTTGACCGTCGACACCTTGGAGCTGACCAGCAGGATGTAGGGGTCCTCGAGGACCGCTTCCTGACGCTCGGCGTCGGTGACGAAGTAGCCCGAGATGTAACCCTTGTCGAACCGCATGCCCTCGGTGAGCTCGAGCTGCAGGCCGAAGGTGTTGGACTCCTCGACGGTGATGACGCCCTCGTTGCCGACCTTGTCCATCGCCTCGGCGATCAGGTCGCCGATCGACTGGTCGCCGGCCGAGATGGCCGCGGTCGCAGCGATCTGCTCCTTGGTCTCGACGTCCTTGGCGGACTTGAGCAGCGTCTCGGTGACCTTCTCGACGGCCTTCTCGATGCCGCGCTTGAGAGCCAATGGGTTGGCACCGGCAGCGACATTGCGCAGACCTTCTTTGACCAGCGCCTGGGCCAGCACCGTGGCCGTCGTCGTGCCGTCACCGGCGACGTCGTCGGTCTTCTTGGCAACTTCCTTGACCAGCTCGGCGCCGATCTTCTCGTACGGGTCCTCCAGCTCGATCTCCTTGGCGATGGAAACACCATCGTTGGTGATCGTGGGGGCGCCCCACTTCTTCTCCAGGACGACGTTGCGGCCCTTGGGGCCCAGCGTCACCTTTACCGCGTCGGCGAGGGCATTCAAGCCCCGCTCGAGGCCGCGACGGGCCTCTTCGTCGTACGCAATTATCTTGGACATTGCGAAGTGATTCCTCCGGATCGGGAATGACACCGGATGACCGCGTGTGGCCACCCCATTTATTTACGCTGGCCGGGTGCAGTGCCCGCGACGGACGACCCCAGGTGTCTGCTGGTCTCACCGTCCCGACCTAGCACTCGCCAGTCGCGAGTGCCAACGTCATTCTTAGCACTCGCCTATGCCGAGTGCAAGGAGAGTTCGCCCTTATCGCGGCGGGCGTAAACCGTCGATGACGACGTCGGTCGCCCGCTCGGCGAGCACCGAGTCGTAGGCCTGCATCGCCTGGCACCCGACCAGGATCGCCTTGAGGTCCCGCATATCGATGTCGCGGCGCGCGGTCCCCGCGTTCTGCGCGGCGCGCAGCAACTCGCCGAGCATGGCCTTGAAGGCGTCTTCGGCCTCGGGCGCGGCGCAGGCGATGTCGATCCCGTAGCCGGCCAGGGCGTCGACGAGGCCCCGGTCCGCGGCGCCCCACTGCAGCACCATGGAGCGCAGAAACGCGAAGAGCGCCTCACCGGGCCCCTCGGTTTGCAGCAGGGCGTGCCCGTCGTCCACGAGGCGCTGCATGCGGTTTTGGATGACCGCCGTCAACAACGCTTCCTTGGTCGGGAAGTGCCGGTAGACCGTGCCGGCGCCGACGCCGGCGCGGCGGGCGACCTCGTCGATCGGCACGGACAGCCCCTCGGCCGCAAAGGTGTCGTAGGCGACGTCCAGCACGCGCGCGCGATTGCGCGCCGCGTCGGCGCGCAACGGGCGTGCGGGCTGCGCCATCAATTTCACCCCTTCCAGGTTGACAAAACGGGGCGCGCGTTCCGTATAGTTTCAATCAACCGGAGCGCTCGCCCCGTTTAGTCTACCGTTCTAGGAGAAACCCATGGCCAAATGGACCGCCGCCGACATTCCCGATCAGACCGGTCGCGTCGCCGTCATCACCGGGGCCAACACCGGCCTCGGCTACGAGACGGCCGCCGCGCTCGCCGACCACGGCGCCCGCGTCGTGCTGGCGGTGCGCAATCTGGACAAGGGCAAGGACGCCGCCGCCCGGATCACCGCCCGCAGTCCGCACGCCGAGGTGGCGCTGCAAGAGCTCGACCTGACGTCGCTGGACTCCATCCGCGCCGCGGCCGAGCAACTCAAGGCCGATTACGGCCGCGTCGACCTGCTGATCAACAACGCGGGCGTGATGTGGACGCCGAAGTCGACCACCAAGGACGGCTTCGAGCTGCAATTCGGCACCAACCACCTCGGCCACTTCGCCCTCACCGGCCTGCTGCTGGATCGGATGCTGCCGGTCGCGGGCTCCCGGGTCGTGACGGTCAGCAGCATGGGCCACCGCATCCGCGCCGACATCCACTTCGACGATCTGCAGTGGGAACGCGGCTACAGCCGCGTGGGCGCCTACGGGCAGTCGAAACTCGCCAACCTGTTGTTCACCTACGAGCTGCAGCGCCGGCTCGCGCCACACGGCACGACGATCGCCGCGGCCGCGCACCCGGGCGGCTCGCGGACCGAACTGACCCGCAACCTGCCGTCCCTGCTCACCCGTGTCGCGCCGCTGATCGAGCCGCTGTTCCAGGGGGCGGACATGGGCGCCCTGCCGACGCTGCGCGCTGCGACCGACCCGGGCGTGCTCGGCGGCCAGTACTACGGGCCCGACGGGTTCGGTGAGCAACGCGGCTACCCGAGACTCGTTGGGTCCAGCGAGAAGTCCCACGACGTCGACGTGCAACGGCGGCTGTGGGCGGTCTCGGAGGAGCTCACCGGCGTCACGTATCCCTTGGGCTGACCCGATGGTGCCGATCCGTCCCCCGCAAGCGGGCGGTACCCCCAGCGCCCGGCGCATGCGCCGCGCTTGCGATCGGCACTAGGGCAGGTCGAGCAGCTGCTCGTAGAAGCCGCCGAAGCCGCGGGCCCGGTCGGCCAGATGGATCTCCAGGATCCAGTGGCAGGCGCGGCCGGCCGGGTCCGTGCGCCGCATCGGCTTGTTCGATCCGGGCATGATGTACCACTGGACGCCGGGGCCGGCGATCTTCTTGTGCGGGAACTCCCCGACCAGGTGGCCGGCGATGGCACTGGCGAACTCGAAGCCCTCGGCGTGCGCCAGCCCGACCACGAAGTCGTACAGCTCGGCGCCGGTGATGTCCGGGCGCGCGTCGAAGTACTCGCGGCCGGCCTGCCACACCCGGGGCAGCGCGTCGCGGACGGCGGTCTTGTGCGGGTCGTCGCCGAGCACGAAGGTGCGGCCGAAGTCCGCCTCCCAGTCCGCGAATATCGGTCCGAGGTCCAGGAAGACGATGTCGCCGTCGTCGACCACCCGGTCCGGCGGGCGCTCACTGAAGGGCTGCAGGGTGTTCTCGCCGGCCCGCACGATCCGCCGATGCCAGTGCCGGGTGACCCCGAGCATTTCCGCGGCGAGCTGGTTGATTTCGTCGGACAACTGCTTTTCCGAGACGCCGGGGCGAATCATGGCGCGCCGCTCGATCTCGTCGAACAGTTGCGTCGCCTTCTCCTGGGCGTCGAGCAGCCGTTCCGCCCGAACTTCTTCGTCCGCCACGCCCGCGATGTTATAGCCGCACACTGGAGGCATGTCCCTCGTCGTGCCGCCCTATCCCCCGCCCCGATACACCAAGGACGAGCCGGAGATCAGCGCCTGGCTCAAGCGGGCCGACTCGCCGGCCGATTACGAAGCCGGCGGCGTGAAGTACCACTACCTGGCCAACCAACAGGCCACCGGCGGCGACTACGGGCTGTATCGGGTCGACCTCCCAGCCGGGGGCGGTGGGCCCGGCCCGCACTTTCACCGGGCGATGTCCGAGGCCTTCTTCGTGCTGTCCGGGACGATGAAGCTCTACGACGGCACCCAGTGGGCCGACGGCCGACAAGGCGACTTCCTCTATGTCCCGCCCGGCGGCGTCCACGGCTTCCGCAACGGGGCCGACGAGCCGGCGTCGATCCTGATGCTCTTCGCGCCGGGCGCGCCGCGGGAGGCCTACTTCGAGGGCTTCGGGGCGCTCGCCGACATGACCGACGACGAGCGCAGGGAGTGGTTCGTCCGCCACGACAATTACTGGGTGCAGTAGACCCGCCGGGTTAATGGTGAGCGAACTTTCGGCGCTCGGTGGCGATGCGCGCCATGTGCGCGACGTAGGGTTTGGCCGTGCAGGTGAGGTCGAAGCGGGCTGCGGCGTGGTTGCGGATGAAGGTCGAGACGGCGTTCAGCGCCCCGATCAGGACCGCGGAGCGGGTCAAACGACCGAGGCGCCCGGGCTTGAGGCGCCTGCCGACGGCGTCCGCCAGGGTCCGCGGGCGGCGGCTCAGGCCGCCGACCGGTCACCGACCGAAGCGGTAGTCGGCGTTGACCAACTCGCGGGTGCGCTCGAAGAAAATCCGCCCGCTGTAAGGCAATTGCGTGACCACCTTCCCGCTGGGATGGCGGAAGTAGTTGCTGCACGCCAGCCAGACCTTGCCCGCCATCGCGGCCTGGATCTCGTCGTTGTAGCGGCGCTGCGCCGCGGGTGTCACCTCCACCGTGCGCGCGCCGCTGCCGTTCATCGCGTCGAGGATGTGGCGGACGAAGGTCGTCTGCGCCTCGTGGATGTAGATGATCGAGTTGACGCCGTTCGTGTTGGGGCCATACAGCGTGAAGAAGTTGGGGTACCCGGCCACCAGCGTGCCCAGGTACGCCTCGGCGCCGCCGCTCCAGTCGTCGGCCAGGCGTCGACCGCCGGTGCCGTACACGTCGATACTCGCCAGATAATCGGCGGCCTTGAACCCGGTGCCGTAGATGATGGTGTCCACGCGGTGTTCGACGCCGTCCGCGGTGCGTACCCCCCGCTCGGTCAGCTCGGCGATGGCGGTGGTCTCCAGGGAGACGTTGGGCAACGCGAAGGTGGGGTACCACTCGCGTGACATCAGCGGCCGCTTGCAGCCGGCGGGATAGTCCGGCATCAGCTTGGCCCGCAGCTCGGGGTCGGCGACCTTGCGCATGAGGTAACTGCGGGCCAGCTCGGTCGCCTCCCGCGTCTGGGCATGTTCGACGTCGAAGCTGGCCGACTCGTAGGCGTCGAAGGCCTCGTCCCTGAGCTTGCGCGCCATCGCGGGGTCGCGCTCGAACAGCTCGTGCTGCTCGGGGGTGAACGGGAAGTCGAATCGGGGCGCGATCCAGATCGGGGTCCGCTGAAACACGGTCAGGTGCGCGGTCTTTCGCGCTATCGCGGGCACGTACTGGATCGCGCTGGCGCCCGTGCCGATGGACGCCACCCGCTCCCCGGCCGTCGACTTGCTGTGATCCCAACGGGCCGAATGGAATTGGCGCCCCCGGAACCGCCGCGCGCCGGGAATCTCCGGGACGTGGGGCACGTCGAGCATCCCGACGGCGCTGACCACCATGTCGAATTCGTGCTCGCGCCCGTCGCCGTCGGTCAGCGTCCAGCGGCGCCGGGTGTCCGACCAGCGCACGGCGACAATCGCGGTGTTGGCCCGCAGGCGCGCGCCCAACCCGTGCCCGGCGGCCACCTTTTCCAGGTACGCCAGGATCTCGGGCTGGTTGGCGTACGTCTTGCTCCACCGCGGGTTGGGCGCGAAGGAATACGAGTACAGGTGCGACGGGACGTCGCACGCCGCGCCCGGAAAGGTGTTGTGGCGCCAGGTCCCGCCGAATCCGTCGGCGCGGTCGAAGATGGCGAACTCGTAGCCGCCCTCGGCCAGCTGGATGCCCATGGCGATGCCGCCGGCGCCCGCGCCGATGATCCCGACGGTCGGCTTCACGCCCATTGCGAGAAGTACGGTCGCTGCGGGCGGCTCTTCTCCACCAGGATGAACACCACGCCCCAGGGGTCGACGAACCACGTGGTGCGAACCCGCGCGACCTCCGCGATTCCCGTGACTAGAAAGCGCACGCCCTTGCCCTCGAGCTCCGCCCGGGTGGCGTCGATGTCCTCACAGATGAGCCCGACGTGGGACAGCCCGTGGTCGGTCAGCGCCCTGCCGTCGGCGCGCCCGTCCGGTTGCGCGCCGAGGTATTCGATGACCTCGAGCACGCGATCGCCGTCCCCCGGCAACCCCACGATGGCCGCCTTCATGCTGGGGTCTCCCACTAGCTCGCCCATGTCGTCGCGAATGGCGTTACCGGTCATCACATAGGGCGGCGAGAGCACACGCAGGCCCAATACGTCTCGGTAAAACGCCACGGCCGCCTCGCAATCCGGAACACACACCCCGGTGTGGGCCATTCCGGTAATCACGTTCTCGACTGTACGTCGAAGCGCCGCCACCCCCAATGAGATGGGTACTTTTGGCGCGCAGTCCCACGACGTGGAGCTGCAACGCCGGCTCTGGTGAGTGTCCGAACAACTCACCGGGGTCAGCTTCGCAATCTGACGGGCCGATAATGGCCGGGTGCGGTCGGTCGAAGAACATCAGCGCGTCGTAGCCGAATTGATCCGTCCCCGGCCGGCGGCCACCGCCGCGCTGGCCGAGGCGCAGGGCCTGGTCCTGGCCGACGACGTGGTCGCGCGGCTGGCGCTACCGGTCTTCGACAACTCCGCGATGGACGGATACGCGGTGCGCGCCGAGGACACCTCCGGCGCCACGCCCGAGAACCCGGTGGTGCTCGAGGTCGCCGAGGACATTCCGGCCGGGCGCACCGACGAGTTGACGTTGCAACCGAACACCGCGCACCGCATCATGACCGGCGCGCCGCTGCCGGCCGGGGCCACGGCCGTCGTGCCCGTCGAAGACACCGACGGCGGCGTGGATGTCGTGTCGATCCGCGCGCCGCGCGAGGCCGGCAAGCACATCCGGCGTGCGGGCGAGGACGTCGCCCCTGGCACCACCGTCCTGCGGCGCGGCCAGGTGGTGACGCCTGCCGTGCTCGGCCTGGCCGCGGCGCTGGGAATGGCCGAGCTGCCCGTGCTCCCGCGCCAACGCGTGCTGGTGATATCGACCGGGTCGGAGCTGGTGGCGCCGGGTAACCCGCTGCGGCCGGGGCAGATCTACGAGTCCAACTCGATCATGCTGGCCGGCGCCGTCCGCGACGCGGGCGCCGACGTGATCGAGGTGGCGACCGCCGAAGACGATGTCGCACAGTTCAGTTCGCTCATCCAGAAGCATGCCGGCGAGGCAGACCTGATCATCACCAGCGGCGGGGTCAGCGCCGGCGCCTACGAGGTGGTCAAGGACGCGTTCGGCCGCGAGGGCGACCAGGGTGTGGAGTTCGTCAAGGTGGCGATGCAGCCCGGGATGCCGCAGGGCATCGGCCGGGTGGCCGGCGCGACGATCGTCACCCTGCCCGGCAACCCGGTCAGCGCCCTGGTGTCCTTCGAGGTGTTCATCCGGCCCGCGCTGCGCAAAGCCATGGGCATGCCCGACCCGGAACGCCCGCACCGGGCCGCGGTGCTCACCGAGTCGTTGACCTCGCCGCGCGGCAAGCGGCAGTTCCGCCGCGCGGTGCTGGACCGCGCCGCCGGCACCGTCACCAGTTACGGCCCGCCCGCCTCGCACCACCTGCGGTGGCTGGCGTCCGCGAACGCGCTGCTGGACATCCCCGAGGACGTCGTCGAGGTGTCCGAGGGGACCGAGCTGCAGGTCTGGGATCTCGCCTGGCCCTAGGCCGCGGGGGTGGCCACCTGCCGGTGGAATTCGTCGGCCCGGTCAAAGGCGGTGGCGCAGCGGATGGCGACGGCGACGACGGTCATCAGCACCGGGATCGTCACCAGGGCCGCGGCCAATCCGACCCGGTCGGCCAGGTGGCCGATCAGCGGCGGCCCCAGCAGGTAGCCCAGCCAGCCAGTCGCCGCGACGATGGCGATCGCCGAGCCCGCGCCGCCCGCGCCGTAGGCCGCGCTGAACGCGGTGGGCACCAGCAGCGCCACGCCGACCCCCAGACACGCGAATCCAACAACGCTGACAACGGAATTGGGTATCGCCAGCGTCACCCCCATGCCCGCCGCGGCGAACAGCGCGAGGGCGGGCAGCAGCCGGCGGGCCGACACCCGCGCGTGTAGGCGTATCGCGCTCAGCCGGGTGACGACCATCGTCAGCGTGTACGCCGCGTAGCTCAACGCGGCGATCCCGGGACCCGCGCCGACGACGTTGCGCAGGTAGTTGGCCGACCAGTCGGTGGCGGCGCCCTCGCACAGGAACGACACGAAGGCCACCGCCGCAAGGATCGCCACCGTCGGCGTCAGCCAGGCCCCTTTCGCGCGCGATGCCGCGGTCCCGCCCGCCCGGTCCGGAATCAGTCGCCGGGTCAGCGCCCCGACGACGACAAGGACCGCGAGCCCGACGGCCGCCAGCTGGGGTGTCAGGCCGATGCCCGCGCCGACGCATGCCGCGCCGATCAGGGCGCCCAGTAACGCGCCGAGGCTCCACATGCCGTGGAAGCGGGCCATGATCGGCGCCCGCGCCCGGCGCTCGACCGTGCCGGCTTGGGTGTTCATCGCGACGTCCAGCCCGCCCTGGAACATCCCCCACAACGCCAGCGCCGCAAACAGCCAGGGCCCGGAGCGGGCGAGCCCCACCGTCGTGCCCGCGAGGGCGTAGCCGGCGGCCGTCACGGGGATCAGCCGGTGGCTCCCCCAGCGCGGCAGCGCCCAGTGGCTGCCGAGCGTGGCCACGACCGACCCCAGGGGCGCACCGAACAGCGCGGTCCCCAGCGCCGCGTCGGACAGGCCGAGGTCGGCCTTGACGGCCGGGATGTGGGCGGCCCACGAGGAGAACCCCACGGCGTGGGCGATGAATACGGCGGTGACGGCGATCTTCGCCGGGCGCAGCCGCGGCGCCCAATCGTCGGTCGGATGCATATCGAAGGTGGGCGTTCCCCGTGCGGGCCCGAACCAACCGGCCGCGCCTTTCGTAAGATGGCCGCGTGGCACGACGCCCCCGCCCTGTCGGCCCTACGGCCGAGGATCCAACGTTCAGCCCGCAGCACGCGTTGGAGTTGGTGCGCTCGACCATTCCGCCGGTACACCCGGCCGGCCGCCCGTTCATCGCCGGCGGCCTGGCGGTGGCGCTGGCCGGCCGCAGGCACCGGTGGATCCGGCGGGCCGGCCTGCTGGCGGCCGGCGCCTGCGCGGGGTTCTTCCGCCATCCGCCGCGGGTGCCGCCGACCCGGCCGGGCGCGATCGTCGCGCCCGCCGACGGGGTGGTGTGCGTGATCGATTCCGCCGCCCCGCCCGCCGAACTCGGCATGGGCGACGCGCCGCTCCCGCGGGTCAGCATCTTCCTGTCGCTGCTGGACGCCCACGTCCAGCGCGCCCCGGTGAGCGGCGAGGTGATCGCCATGCAGCACCGGCCCGGCCGGTTCGGGTCGGCCGACCTGGCCGCGGCCAGCACCGAGAACGAGCGCACCAGCCTGCGGATCCGGACGGCCACCGGCGCGGAGGTGGTGGCGGTGCAGGTCGCCGGGCTGTTGGCGCGGCGCATCATCTGCGACGCGCGCGTCGGCGACAAGCTGACGATCGGTGACACCTACGGGCTGATCCGGTTCGGCTCCCGGCTCGACACCTATCTGCCGCCGGGCGCCGAGCCGCTGGTCCAAGTCGGGCAGCGCGCGATCGCCGGCGAAACCGTGCTGGCCGAGCTGTCATGATCAGCAAGCCGCGCGGCAGGCCGTCGGTCAACCTGCAGATCCTGCCGAGCGCGATGACCGTGTTGTCCATCTGCGCGGGCCTGACCTCGATCCGGTTCGCCCTCGAGCACCAGCCGAAGGCCGCGATGGCGTTGATCGCCGCGGCGGCCATTCTGGACGGCCTGGACGGCCGGGTGGCCCGCATCCTGGATGCCCAGTCCCGCATGGGCGAGGAGATCGATTCGCTGGCCGACGCGGTGAACTTCGGTGTCACGCCGGCGATCGTGCTCTACGTGACGCTGCTGGGGAAGTCGCCGGCCGGTTGGGTGGTGATCCTGCTCTACGCGGTGTGCGTCGTGTTGCGGCTGGCCCGGTACAACGCGCTGCAGGCGGACGGCAGTCAGCCCGCCTACACCCACGAGTTCTTCGTCGGCATGCCCGCGCCGGCGGGCGCGGTGTCGATGATCGGCCTGATCGGGCTCAAATTGCAGTTCGGTGAGGGCTGGTGGACGTCGACGACGTTCCTGTGCATCTGGATCACGGGGACGTCGATGCTGATGATCAGCAAGATCCCGATGCGCAAGATGCACGCCGCAGCGGTGCCGCCCAGCTGGGCCGCGCCGCTGTTGGCACTGCTCGCGATCTGCGCGGCCGCGGCGGTGCTGGCGCCCTACATCCTGATCTGGGTCATCATCATCGCCTACCTGTGCCACGTACCGTTCGCGGTCCGCAACCAGCGCTGGCTGGCCGCGCACCCCGAGGCGTGGGCCGACAAGCCCAAGCAGCGCCGCGCCGCGCGGCGCGCGATCCGCCGGGCGCAACCGAACCGCCGGTCGATGGCGCGGCTGGGGCTGCGCAAACCGGGCGGGCGCCTGCCATGAGCCGGCCGGGTGAGGATGCGGCCCGTCAGCTCACGCTCACCGCGCGGTTGAACACCTCCGCCGTGGACTCGCGGCGCGGCGTCGTCCGGTTGCATCCGAGCGCCGTTGCCGCACTTGGCATTCGGGAGTGGGACGCGGTGGCGCTGACCGGCTCGCGGACCACCGCGGCGGTGGCGGCCCTCGCCGGGCCGGACACCCCGGTCGGCACGGTGCTGCTCGACGACGTGACGTTGTCCAACACCGGGCTGCGCGAGGGCAACCCGGTGATCGTCGGCGTGGTCACCGTCTACGGCGCCCGGTCGGTGACGCTGTCCGGCTCGTCGCTGGCCAGCCAGTCGATCTCGCCGGTCACGTTGCGGCAGGCGCTGCTCGGCAAGGTGCTGACCGTCGGCGACGCCGTGTCGCTGCTGCCCCGCGACCTCGGCCCGCCGTTCTCGACGTCGGCCGCCGCCCGCGCGCTGGCCGCCTCGGTGGGAATCAGCTGGACGTCCGAGCTGCTGACCGTCACCGGCGTCGACCCGACGGGCCCGGTCAGCGTGCAGCCCAACTCGCTGGTCACCTGGGGTGTCGGCGTGCCGACCACGGCCGCGCCGGCGCAGGACTTCGTCGACGTCGCCAGCCCGGAGACCGTCGTCGAGGAGCTCAAGGGATCGCAGCCGCAGGCCGCCAAGCTCGCCGAGTGGCTCAAGCTCGCCCTCGACGAACCGCACCTGCTCAAGACGTTGGGCGCGGGCGCCAACCTCGGTGTGCTGGTGTCGGGTCCGGCCGGCGTCGGCAAGGTGACACTGGTGCGCGCGGTGTGCGACGGCCGCAGGCTGGTGAAACTGGACGGCCCGGAGGTCGGCGCGCTGAACGCCGAAGACCGGCTCAAGACCGTGAGTTCGGCGGTGCAGGCCGTCCGCGACGGCGGTGGAGTCCTGCTGATCACCGACGTCGACGCCCTGCTGCCGGCCACCCCCGAGCCGGTGGCCGCCCTGATCCTGGGCGAGCTGCGAACCGCGGTGGCGACCGAGGGTGTCGCGTTGATCGCCACCTCCGCGCGGACCGACCAGCTCGATGCCCGGCTGCGCGCGCCGGACCTGTGCGACCGGGAGCTGAGCCTGCCGCTGCCCGACGCCGGCACCCGCAAGGCGCTGCTGGAGTCGCTGTTGAAATCGGTGCCGGCCGGCGCCCTGGATCTCAACGAGATCGCTTCGCGTACACCGGGTTTCGTGGTTGCCGACCTGGCGGCGCTGCTGCGGGAGGCGGCGCTGCGCGCGGCGTCGCGGGCCAGCACCGACGGCCGGCCACCCGAGCTGAACCAGGACGATCTCGTCGGCGCGCTGACCGTCATCCGGCCGCTGTCCCGGTCGGGCAGCGAGGAAGTGACCGTCGGCAATGTCACGCTCAACGACGTCGGCGACATGGCCGAGGCCCGGCAGGCGCTGACCGAGGCCGTGTTGTGGCCGCTGCAGCATCCCGACACTTTCGCCCGGTTGGGTGTCGAACCGCCGCGCGGGGTGCTGCTCTACGGGCCGCCCGGCTGCGGCAAGACCTTCGTCGTGCGCGCGCTGGCCAGCACCGGGCAGCTGTCCGTGCACGCCGTCAAGGGGTCCGAGCTGATGGACAAGTGGGTGGGCAGCTCGGAAAAGGCCGTCCGCGAACTGTTTCGGCGTGCCCGCGACTCGGCCCCGTCTCTGGTGTTCCTCGACGAGATCGACGCGCTGGCGCCCCGGCGCGGACAGAGCTTCGACTCGGGCGTGACCGATCGGGTGGTCGCCGCGCTGCTGACCGAGCTCGACGGCGTCAATCCCCTGCGCGACGTCGTCGTGCTGGGCGCCACCAACCGGCCCGACCTGATCGACCCGGCCTTGCTGCGCCCGGGCCGGCTGGAGCGGCGGGTGTTCGTCGAACCGCCCGACGCCGCCGCCCGCCGCGAAATCCTGCACACCGCAGGAAAATCCGTCCCGCTGAGCGACGACGTCGACCTCGACGAGGTGGCCGCCGGGCTCGACGGTTACAGCGCCGCCGACTGCGTGGCGCTGCTGCGGGAGGCGGCGCTGACCGCGATGCGGCGGTCCATCGACGCCACCGACGTGACGGCCGCCGACATCGCGGCCGCGCGCCAAATCGTGCGCCCCTCATTGGATCCCACGCAGGTGGAGGCGCTACGGGCCTTCGCCAAAGCTCCGTAGCACGGCCAGCGCCGACGCCGCGACGTCGCCTTCCAGCCAGTCGGGCATCGGGTCGTCGTGGGCGTGGCGCCGGACCACCGCATAGGGCAGGTCCGCGACCGCACGCGCGACGGCGTCGACGGACCGGGGCTTGTCGTTCCCATACAGCTGCCGGGCCAACACCGCGACCCGCTCGGTCAGTGGGGCGTTCATCGCGGCCAGCGTCCGCTGGAACTCCGCGTCGGGCTCCTCGTCGAGCAGGTCGCCGGGCCGGATCGTCAACAACAGCCGGGCGTCGTCGGGCAGCTCGCGCGCGAAGCTGACGGCGGCCACGGCCATGGCTATCGCGGTGTCCGCCGGGGTTTCGCCGTCGGCGGCCAGCGCCCTTGCCTGGAAGCGTTCGAGCGCGCGCAGCCACGCCGTCGTCAGGATGCCGTCGCGGTTGCCGAATCGGTGATAGAGGGTTCCCGCGGGGGCGCCGCTGGTCTTGGCGATGGCCGCGACGCTGGCCGCGCGCGGTCCGCCGTCGAGGACCAGCGTCCGGGCGGCGTCGAGAATCACATCGGTTTCGTGCTTTCGCGGAGGTGCCACGATCTAGTACATTCCTTCTATATGGAACGATTACCCTATATCGATGAGCATGCCATAACCGTCGACGCGGGGCGCGCGGACACCTGGTCGGCGCTGTTGCGGGTGATGTGCCGGGACCCGGGCGACCCGTCGACCGTGCCGATCGGCTTCGCGCTGGACGAGGCGCGGCCGCCGGCGCGGTTCGCGCTGAAGGGCCGGCACCCCTTCGCGGTGTACCGGTGGGTGTTCGAGTTGGACCCCCTGACCGGCAACCGCACCCGCGTGCGCTCGGCGACCTGGGCGGCCTTCCCGGGCCTGCACGGCAAGGTCTACCGGGCGCTCGTCATCGGCACCGGCGGGCACCGCGTCGCCGTCCGGTGGACGCTCAAACGCATCGCGGCGGCCGCCGAGCGGGCCGACTACACGGACGTCTTCGAAGTCCCACTCCCGCAAGGCGACTCACGCACCGCCGAGCAGATGTTCCGCGATGCGGTCGGGCGGGGCGCGGGCGGCGGCGTCGTCCCGTGGATCCACCGCCACGTGCTGAGATTCCGCCTCGGGCCGTTTTCGTCGCCCGAGCACATCATCGGCTGGACGATCGCGCGTTCGGATCGCGACGAACTCGTGCTGACCGCAGGCGGGCCGTTGATGCTCGGCGAGTTGACGCTGCGACGCCAGGACGGTCGGCGCGCCAGCCTCACCACTCGCGTGCAGTACTGCCGCAAAACCGCCGCCCGAACGGTGTGGGCTTTCGTTGGCCCGCTGCATCGGGCGGTCGCGCCGCGGCTGATGAAGCGCGCCGCGGTGTGGCAGCGTATACCGGCATGACCGCGCCACCGACCGCGTTGGACGTCGTCGACGGAATCGACCTGTCCGGCAAGGTCTGTGTGATCACCGGCGCGTCGTCCGGGTTGGGGCGCGAGGCGGCCCGCGCGCTGGCCGCCGCGGGCGCGCACGTCGTCCTGGCCGCCCGCAACCCCGCGGCGTTGGCGGAGGCGGCGCGGTGGATCGCGGCCAGGGTGCCCGGCGCGCGCACGTCGATCGTCGAGCTCGATCTCAACGCGCTGGAGGCCGTTCGTGCGGCGGCGGCCGCCATCGGCGAGCTCGCCCCGGCCATCGACGTTCTGATGAACAACGCCGGCGTGATGTTCACACCGTTCGGCAGGACGCGCGATGGATTCGAGATGCAGATCGGCACCAACCATTTCGGGCACTTCGAACTGACCCGGCTCCTCGTGCCGCAGCTCGCCGCCGCCGGCGGGGCCCGGATCGTGAACCTGTCGTCTGCGGGCCACATCATGGGCGACGTCGACTTCGACGATCCCAACTGGGAGCGCCGCGAGTACGACAAGTTCGTCGCCTACGGCGCGTCGAAAACGGCGAACATCCTGCACGCCGTGGCAGCCGACCGCCGCCTGCGCGACGCGGGAATCCGCGCCTACGCCGTCCATCCCGGCACCGTGGCCACCTCGCTCGCGCGGCACATGTCCCGGGCGGACTTCTCGCGGCTGCGCAAACCGACGGGCGAGCGGCTCGACGTCACCACGCCCGACCGCGGCGCGGCCACCCAGGTGTGGGCGGCGGTCAGCCCGGAGCTGGCCGGTCGGGGCGGCCTGTATCTCGAAGACTGCCGGGTCAGCCAGGCCGTGGCGCCCTACGCTCGCGACGAGCAGCGCGCGGACCAGTGGTGGGAGCTCTCCGAGGAGCTCACGGCCGGGGCAGCTCGCTCCACTCGCGGGACAGCCGCGACGTGAACGACGGCGGCCGGCGCTCGACAAAGGCGGCCACCCCCTCGCGCGCGTCGGCGCCGCCCATCACCCGTTGGTGCAGTTGGCTTTCCAGTGCGGCGACCTGCCGCGGGGTGTAGTTGTTGATCGCGGTGTCCCACAGCAGCCGCTTACACAGCGCCGCCGACATCGGCGCCACGTTGGCCGCGATGTCGCGCGCCAGCTCCACAGCGTGGTCGAGCACCCGCTCGGCCGGCAGGGCCCGGTTTGCGATGCCGAGCGCCACGGCCTCGGTCCCGCCGAAGGTTCGCCCCGTGAGCAGGATGTCGGCGGCCACCCCCAGCGTGGTCAGCTGCGCCAGCGTCCAGTGCGACATGCAGTCGGGGATCACTCCCCGGCGGACCTGCACCACACCGTATTTGGCGTCCTCGGCGACGACGCGCAGGTCGGCCTGCAAGGCGATGGTCAGGCCGATGCCGATCGCGTGGCCGTTGAGGGCGGCGATCACCGGCTTGCGCAACTCGAACGCGGCCGGGGTGATCGGTGACGCCGAGAACTCCGCGGCCGGGGCGTCGAATGGGCTTGTGTCGCCGGAGAAGTCGGCCCCGGCGCAGAAGGCGCGGCCCGCCCCCGTCACGACGATGGCCCGGACGTCGTCGTCGCCGTCGCACTCGGCGTACGCGCTGCCCAGCAGCGCGCCCATCTCGGCGGTGTAGGCGTTGAGCCGCTCGGGCCGATTGAGCGTGAGCACCGCCACGCCCGCGTCGACGTCGACCGTGAGATCGGGGCTCATCGCAGGGCCGGGGCGCGGTGCAGGGCGCCGATCAGGTCGGCGATATCCGCGGCGCGCGGCGTGTAGCCCGGGAAGTAACAGCACACCTCATCGGCATGCTCGGAGAACCGGGCGGCGATCTGCTCGGCGCATTGCTCGGGCGTGCCGACGACACCGATCCGGGCCACCATCTCGTCGCCGATCAGCCGGCGCATGTCGGCGAAGCGGCCCTGCTTGGACAGCGCGTTGAGCTCGGGCTGCACGTCGCCCCACCCCTCGGCCTCGAGCACGGGCAGGTAGGCCGGAGTCGAGCCGTAGAACGAAATGAGCGCTGCCACACCGTCGACCGCGGCGGCCAGGTCGGCCTCGTCGCGGCCGACGGCGACCATGGCCTGGGCGATGATCTCGAATCCGTCGGAGGATCGGCCCGCCCGGCGCAGCCCCTCGGCGACCGCGGGGACGGTGCGTTCGGCAAAGTGGCGGGCGCTGTTGAACGGCATCACCAGCAGCCCGTCGGCCACCTCGGCGGCGGTGCGCGTCATCACCGGTCCCAACGCGCCCAGCAGCACCGGCGGCGGTCCGAACGGGTTGGGCCCCGGGTTGAAGTTGGGCGCCATGATGGTGTGGGTGAAGAACTCGCCGCGAAAGTCCAGCCGGCGCCGGCCTTCCCAGGCCGCGAAGATCGCCTTGATCGCCGCAATGGTTTCGGCCATCCGCGCCGCGGGGCGCTCCCACTTACTGCCGTAACGCTTTTCGATGTGGGCCTTCACCTGTGAGCCCAGGCCGAGCCGGAACCGGCCGCCGCTGTAGAGCTGCAGGTCGTAGGCGGCGTGCGCCAAGTGCAGCGGGCTGCGCGGCGGGGCGATCGCCACGTTGGTCATCAGGTCCAAGCCGGTCGCGCCGGCGGCGATGATCAACGGAAAGAACACGTCGTGCTGGCCCTCGAAGGTGAACAGGCCGTCGGCTCCCGTCGCGGCGATGTCGGCAGCGCTGGCCGCCGCATCCACCGGTGAGCCGTTGACCTGCAGCTGTACCTTCATGTATTCCCCTGTCGACTTATTCGGAGAGCTGGAACTCCACCACCTCGGCGACCGCGGCCACGGACTCGCGGAGCGCGGCCAGCCGCTCGGTTGCCGACGGCGCCGACAGCACCGTGTACCGGTCGGCGGTGCCGATGGGGATGCGAGACGCCAACGCGTACAGGCGCTGTCCGGGATCGTCGGCCGTGGCGGGGCCCAACAGGTCCGCGCGGTCCGGCAGCGCCACGCCACGCGCGTCGGCGATCCGCTCGAACAGCGCCATCACCCGGTTCTCGACCTCCAGCAGCTGGGCCGGGGTGACCGGGTCCCCCGGCTCGTCGGGCCACAGCGTCACGGTCGCGCGCGGGTAGGGATCGTCGGGCAGCCATTCGGACACCCGGATCCGTTCACCGGTCCGGCAGTGCATGGAGTAGCGGCCCGCGCCGTGTTCGGCGCATTCGGTGATCCGGGACAGCACCCCGACATCGCAGCGCGCGTCGCCGCCGCCGACCTCGCGGCCCCGGGAGATCAGCACCACGCCGAACGGGTCGCCGGTGTCGAGGCAGTGCCGGACCAGCGCGCCGTAGCGCGGCTCGAAGATCCGCAGCGGCAGGTCCTGGTCGGGCAGCAGGGCCGACTCCAGCGGGAACATCGCCAGCTCCATCAGATCTCCAGCTCGCCCACCAGCGCGTCGACGACGGCCCGCAGGTCGCCGTCGTGTTCCTCGGCCACCCGGCGCTGTCGCTGGTACGAGGCGCCCCGCCTGGGGATATCGGCCACCGCGGCCAGCTCGTCGACACAGTTCAACGATTTTGCCACGGGCTCAAGGCGATTCAGCACCTCGTCGAGATCCTCGGTGACCAGCCGCTCGTTGCTGTCGGCGTCCTGGATGATGATCGCGTCCAGCCCGTAACGCGCGGCGCGCCACTTGTTCTCCTGGTTGTGCCACGGCGGCATGGTCGGCAGCGTCTCGTCGGCTTCCAGCCGGCGGTCCAGGTCGACCACCAGGCAGTGCGTCAACGCGACCAGCGCGCTCAGCTCCCGCAGGTTGGACACGCCGTCACAGACCCGCACCTCGATGGTGCCCAGGTGCGGCGAAGGCCTGATGTCCCAACGGACCTCGTCGACATGGTCGATGATGCCGGTCTTCTTCTGGTCGTAGACGAAGCCTTCGAACTCCGCCCAGGTCTGGAATTGGAACGGCAGGCCGGCGGTCGGCAACTGCTGGAACATCATCGCGCGGTTGCTGGCGTACCCGGTGTCCACGCCGGTCCACCACGGCGAGGATGCCGACAGCGCCAACAGATGCGGGTAGTACTTCAGCAACGACGTCATGATCGGCATCACCTTGTGTGCCGAGGAGATTCCGACGTGCACGTGCACGCCCCAGATCAACATCTGGCGTCCCCACCATTGGGTGCGCTTGATCAGTTCGGCGTACCGGGGTGCGTCGGTGAGCTTCTGAGTCGACCACTGCGCGAACGGGTGTGCGCCGGCACAGAACAGCTCCATTCCCCGGTCGCGGACGATCCGGTGCGCGGGGCCCAGGGTCTCGCGCAGATCCTCCATCGCCTCCGACGTGGAATGGCAGACACCGCTGACGACTTCGACCGTGTTGCGCAGCAGCTCCTTGTGTACGCGCGGGTTTTCGCCGATCTCGGCGATGACCGCCGTGGCCTCGTTACTCAGGTCGCGGGTCTGCGCGTCGACGAGCGCGAACTCCCACTCCACGCCGAGGGTCGGCCTCGGCGAACGGGCGAAATCGATGCGCGCGTGGGCCCTGTTAGCCGGCACCGATTACACCGCACGCGACCCGCTTGCCGGCGTCACCGGTGGTCATCGTCATCTGGTCGGGCCCCGGTGTTCCGTTGGTCTGGCTGTAGCGCTCCGGCGGGATGTTGGCGAAGTTGTCGGCGCCCGCGTGAATGATGATCGCGGTCTTCTCGCCGGTGACCAGGTCGTCCATGGCGAAGGCGTCCGTCGTGGTCATCATCATCGCCGACCCGTCCTTGCGCACCTGGAGCGAGGTCAGGTCACCGCTGGCGGGCTCGGCGGCGTGCCCGGACACTTGGAAGTGCCCGCCGGCGGACAGGAAATCACCCGGCGCGCCACCGGTCGGGGCGACGGAGTTGGGCTCGCACTTGCCGGCCTTGTGGATGTGCACCCCGTGGAAGCCGGGCGTCAGGACCCCGTTGGCCGTCGTCTCGATGGTGACGGTGGCGTAGCCGTTGTTGAACTGGAAGGTCGCGGTCGCGACCTGGGTGCCGTCGGGCGCCTTCAGGTGGGTGACGATGCTCGGCCCCGACGGCGCGGCGACGGGCCCGCCCTCCGGGGTCCCGGTTCCCGACGGCGCCGGCGATCCGGTCCAAACCGCCGGCGTGGTGCCCAGCGAGGACGAGGCGTGCTGGGGCGACGAACATGCCCCCAACAGGGCGACGGAAGTGGCTGCGGAAAGCGCGGACATGGTGACGGCGGCAGTGCGGTGACCAGCGAGCTGAGGCATAGCGGAAGCCTAACCGCTTCGGCGGTCGTCAGCCCGTAACGAGCACGATGACCCCGGGCGGTTGGCCGGCCAGCGCGGGAATGCGGGGTTCGACCGGCGCGCCCAGGATCTTGCCCACCGCGTCGGCGGTCGCGTGCTCGTCGTCGGCGTCGGTGAAATACACCGTGGTGGCCGACACCTCCGGCACGGTCAAGTTGTCGACCTTGGTGACGTTGAAGCCGCCGGCCGTGAGCTGATCCTTGGTGTGGGCGGCGACGCCCTCCCTGGCCGAGATGTTGTACACCTGCACCTCGGACCGGTTGCCCGCGGGCTTAGTGCTCGTCGGCGTGGCCGAGCTGGTGGTGGTCGACGTGGAGACCGCGGCCGACGAGTCCTCGTCGGAGCTGCCGGACGACCCCAGCGCCTGCCAGCCGAGCAGCAGGAAAATGACCCCCAGGAACAACAGCACCATCACCATGGCCCGCAGGGGAAGCCCCGTGGAGTCGGGGACTCGCTCTTTCATCGAGCCCACTGTAGCGAGTCAGGTCACCTCGAAGCCGAGGCGCCGCGCAGCCCGCGCCTTCTGGCGGCTGGCACGCAGCCGCCGCAACCGCTTCACCAGCATCGGGTCGGCGGCCAGCGCCTCCGGCCGATCGACGAGCGCGTTGAGCACCTGGTAGTAGCGTGTCGCCGACATCGAGAACAGTTCTTTGATTGCTTCTTCTTTTACGCCCGCGAATTTCCACCACTGACGTTCGAAGGCGAGGATGTCGTGCTCGCGGCGGGTGAGGCCATCTGCGATCTCGGCATCGTCCCCCGATCGATTTGCCCGCGCCATGGCGCTGTCCATATAGCTTCCCCTGGACCCTTCCGGCGAATTCTCGGCTGCTCTGATGACTTGACTTACCTGAGGGCGTGTTTCGGCGAATATTGAACCACGGCGCAAACCCTCAAGCCGTCATCCAGACCCGCGAGTCGGCCGATTGCCTCAGATTGCCCGGGCGAACATGGCCGGCTTCGGCGCGCACGGGCGTGCGGTAGCTTAGCCGACCATGGCAGTCGTACCGATCCGGATCGTCGGGGATCCGGTCTTGCACACCCCGACGCAGCCGGTGCCCGTCGGCGCCGACGGGTCGTTGCCGGCGGACCTGCCGAAGCTGATCGCCGACATGTACGACACCATGGACGCCGCGCACGGAGTCGGCCTGGCCGCCAACCAGATCGGCGTCGCGTTGCGGGTCTTCGTCTACGACTGCGCCGACGACCGCGGCCGGACCGACCGCCGCCGCGGCGTGGTCGTCAACCCGGTGCTGGAAACCTCCGAGGTACCGGAGACCATGCCGGATCCGGACACCGATGACGAGGGCTGCCTCTCGGTCCCCGGCGAGTCGTTCCCCACCGGCCGCGCCACCTGGGCCCGGGTCACCGGCCTGGATGCCGACGGCAAGCCGGTCGAAATCGAGGGCACCGGCCTGTTCGCGCGGATGCTGCAGCACGAGACCGGCCATCTGGACGGCTTTCTGTACCTCGACCGTTTGATCGGTCGCCACGCCCGCAGCGCCAAACGCGCCGTCAAGTCCCACGGCTGGGGCGTCCCGGGCCTGTCATGGCTACCCGGCGAAGGGCCGGACCCCTTCGGCCACTGATGTTCTCGTGGCCGGACCTGGGCACGCGGGTGACGCTTCGCTACCGGCGCCCGAAAGGCTCGGTCCCGCCGCTGACCGATGCGGTGGGCCACCTGCTGGCGGTCGAGCCGGCGGTGCGGGTTCGGACCAAGACGGGCGCGGTGGTCGAGGTGGCCGCCGACGACGTGGTCGCGCTGCGGGTGCTTACCGACGCGCCGGTACGCACCTCGCAGATCCGGGCGCTCGAGCACGCGGCCGCCGCGGCATCGCCCGGCAGAGAGCGGACCTGGCTCGAGGGCTGGCTGCTGCGCGCCGGGGGTGGGGTCGATTACGCTGTGCCGCTCGATGTTTCGGCGCACCTGGGTACCGTTGCGGCCATCGCGGAATGGTATGAGCGTCGCGGCCTGACACCGCGACTGGCGATCCCGGATCGCTTGTTGCCGCTGCCGCCGGGGCTGAACGCCCAACACACGGAACGCGTTCTGGTCCGCGACGTCTCCGCTTCGGCAGCGGTCGAACTCGCCACCGACGGCGCGCTGGCGCTCGCGCGGGCGACCGTGACCGACGCACCCGACGGCACGCGGTGGGTGGGGCTGTCGCCCACGAGGGCCGCCGATGACCCGGCGACCGCGGCGGCGTGCGAGGCGCTGTTGGGCTGGGCCGCGGCACGCGGGGCGAGTCGCGCCTATCTGATCGTGCCGGAAACCGATTCCATGACGCTCGCCTCCGCGCTCGGCTTCCGGGCACACCATCGCCGCCGCTATTTTCCGGCCCGCTCCCTCGGCTGGGATACGGTCTAGCGATGCGGCTGGCCACCTGGAACGTGAATTCGATCCGCAGCCGCCTGCCCCGCGTCGTCGACTGGCTGGCCCGCGCCGAGGTCGACGTGCTGGCCATGCAGGAGACCAAGTGTTCCGACGGGCAGTTTCCCACCCTGCCGTTTTTCGAACTCGGCTACGAGGTGGCCCATGTCGGGTTCAATCAGTGGAACGGCGTGGCGATCGCCTCGCGAGTGGGTCTCGACGACGTGCAGATCGGCTTCGACGGCCAGCCCACCTGGAGCAGCAAGCCGGAGGTGGCCGCGACGGCCGAGGCCCGCGCGCTGGCTGCCACCTGCGGCGGCATCCGGGTGTGGAGCATCTACGTGCCCAACGGGCGCGCGCTGGGTGATCCGCACTACACCTACAAGCTGGAATGGCTTGCCGCGCTGCGTGATACGGCCGCCGGCTGGTTGCGCGACGATCCCACCGCGCAGATCGCACTGGCCGGTGACTGGAACATCGCCCCGATCGACGACGACGTCTGGAGCACGGAGTTCTATGCCGGCGCCACCCACGTCTCCGAGCCGGAGCGCCGTGCGTTCGGCGCCATCGTCGACGCGCAATTCGCCGACGTGGTAAGGCCTTTCGCGCCCGGCCCGGGCGTGTACACCTACTGGGACTACACCCAATTGCGGTTTCCGAAACGGCAAGGCATGCGTATCGATTTCATCCTCGCCTCCCCGGAGCTTGCCGGCCGCGTGACGGACGCCCAGATCGTCCGGGAGGAACGCAAGGGAAAGGCCGCCAGCGATCACGCACCGGTGCTGATCGACATTAGCCATGCCTAAATGGCGTTTTGGCGCATTCTCGCCGCTAACACACCCAGGTTAAGGTCAGGCAAATTAAATGCGGCTGCTCGTTGTCTGCGGGTTTGCAAGGTGGCAGGCTTTGCTTTTGTTAGAAGCAGATACAATGTTTTTTTGCCGTTAACGAAGCGTTCAGCGGGTATACCTCGGTGATGGCGCGAGTTTCGCGGCACAGGCAGAAAGCCAGGGAGTCAGCATGAGTGTCATCGGCGGAGCGGTACGAGGCGTGAGCCAGGCGGTGAGTCGCGCGGCGACCACGACCACCGCGGCCGCCGGCGCTGTGGGTGGTGCGGCGGTCAACGGAGTCATCGGCGGTGTCACCGGAGCCGCCGAGGGCGTCAAAAAGGGAATGAGCAGCGGCAGCCACTCGGCGCCGGCTGCCGCGGTGGCCTTCGGCGCGCTGGGCGTCGCGGGACTGGTCGAGTGGCCGGTGCTGCTGGCGGTCGGCGGCAGCGCCCTTTTGCTGCAACGGCTGAGCCGCAAGCGGGAGCCGGCCAAGGCGAGCCTCAAGGCGGTACCGGTGGAGCCGGCGCCGCAGAAGGCCGCTCCGCAGAAGGCGGCACCGCAGAAAGCGGCCGGCAAGTCGACGGCCAAGAAGGCCGCCGGACGCCGGGCCGGCAGCACCCAGTTGCGTAGCACCAACTAACGGGACTGCCCCCAAACGCTTTGAGCATTGCGACCGCGATACGACGTTCCATGCCGGTGCGCGCCGTCGCGACGGGCGTCCAGGCGACCACCTCGCTCGTCGAGGCAAGCATCACCATCGCCGCGATTCCCCTGCGCGAGGGCGCGCGGGCGATCGCGGGCGAACTGCCCCAAGACATACCGTTAACCCTGAGCCGGCGGTGCTGGCGCGGTGAGGAGCGCGCCTGGATCGAGGTGCGTGGGCTGGACGGCGCCCAAGACGGTGAGCTCGGACGCGCGGTGCTCGACGCGGTGCTGGCCCATCCCGGGATCACGTCGGCGGCCCTGAACTACCCGCTGTCGCGTGTGGTGGTCACCATCGGCGACGCGGACACGTCGCTGCGCGAGCTGTGCCACATCGTCGAAGCCGCCGAGGAGCATTGCGCCCCAAAAAAAGTCGTGAGGCCGGTGCCGCCCCCGACGAGTCTGCCGGGCGATGGTGTGGTGCTGGCGACCCGGACCGCCACGGCGGCCGCCAGCGCGGCCGGACTCGGCATAGCGCTGACCGGGCGGGCACTGCGCTGGCCCCGGATGCCCATTGGTGTTCTGGCGGCCGTGGTGGCCGTCGACTACCAACCGCGGCTGCGCCGCCTGCTCGAGGATCGCATCGGCCGGCCCGCGACCGACACTGTGCTTGCCCTGGCGGTGACGACCGCGGAAACCCTCACGCTGTCTCCCGCGTCGCTGTCGGTGGGCCTGTTGATGCAGTCGCTGAAAGCCGCCGAATGCCGCGCCGAGGCGCGGGCCTGGGTCCAGCACGAACCGCAGCTGGCCGGTCACGCCGATCACCCGCACACTGACGCGTCGGCGGGGTCGAAGCCGCCGCGCGGCCGCCCCGACGATCACCACGGCGACCGATTCGCGCTCGTCCAGGCGATCAGCGCCGGGGTCGTCGGCGCCACCACCCGCAACCTGCACCAGGCGGCCCTGGCCGTCCTGGTGACCACCCCCGCGGCCAACCGCACCACGCCCGAGGCCTTCGCGGCGGCGCTCGGCCAGGGGCTGGCCGACCGGCACGCGGTCCTCTCGTTGCGTCCGGAGGCGCTGCGCCGCCTGGACCGGGTGGATGCGATCGTCATCGACCCGCGGGCGCTGTGCACCAAGAGCTTGCGGGTGTCGCTCATCCGCGGCGCGCGGGAAGCCGAGCTGTCCGCGGCGTGGTCGCGCGCCCAGCTGCTGCTGGAGAAGAATCGGTTGCGGCCGGGCTGGCACCCGGTGCCCGGAATCTCGGCCAGTGAGCCCACTGCCAAAGTGGAGGCCCTTTTCTGCTTCACGCACGATCCGTTGGCGTCGGCCGTTGTCGCCGAGGCGCACCGGACGGGATCCGAATTGGTTTCGGTCGAGGACGATTCGCTGGGCGAGTTGCGCCCCGCGTTCGACGAGATCAGGCCGCTGCAGCGGGGATCCATCGACGACGCCCTGGCCCGCGCCGTGGCGGATCTGCAGGAGGCGGGCCGCACGGTCGCCGTGCTGTCATCGCCTGGGGCACAAGCGATTTGGTCGGCCGACGTGGCGCTGGGCATGATGCCCGAGCCCGGGGCCGGTCCGCCGCCGTGGTACGCCGACCTGCTGCTGCCCGACCTGGCGGCCGCTTGGCGGGTGCTGCACGCGCTCCCGGCGGCCCGGGCCGCCGCCCAACGCGGCGTCGGGATCTCGGCCGGCGCGACGGCGATGGGCTCGTTGCTGATGATCCCCGGTGTCCGCGGCATCGGGCGCGGGCCGGTGACCAGCGGCGCGGCGGCCGGCCTGATGTCGGGATATCTGTTGGCGCGTGGCATCCTCAAGGCGGACACCCCGCGCCCGGCCCCCGTGCAGGAATGGCACGCGATGGCGGTCGAGCATGTCCGCCGGGCGTTGCCGCCGCCCGACTCGGAGCCGGCCGGCGATCGGAGGCAACTCGCGCCGGCCGCCCTCGGCGCCCCGCGCCCGGAGACGCGCGCGCACGCCTTCCTGCAGTTCGTGACCGCCGTTCGCGCCGAGCTCACCGACCCGCTGACCCCCGTGTTGGCGCTCGGCTCGGCGGCCAGCGCCGTGCTCGGTTCGCCGGTCGACGCCGTCTTGGTCTTCTCGGTGCTGGCCGGAAACTCCATGCTCGCGGCCAGCCAGCGGCTGCGCGCCGAAAACCGGCTCAATCACCTACTGGCACAACAAATCCCACCGGCCCGCAAGGTGATGTCCGATGGCGCCGGGGATCGGGTGTACGGCGACGTCATCGCGGCGCAGCTGCAGCCCGGCGACGTCATCGAGGTGCGCACCCACGAGGTGGTGCCGGCCGACGCCCGGATCATCGAGGAGGTCGACGTCGAGGTCGACGAGTCGACGCTGACCGGTGAATCGCTGTCGGTGGAGAAGCAGGTCGAGCCGACGCCCGGCGCCGCCCTCGCCGAGCGCCGCTGCATGCTGTACGCCGGGACGACCATGGTGGCGGGCACCGCGGTGGCGGTGGTGACCGCGGTCGGGGCAGACACGCAGGAACGCCGCGCCGCCGAGCTGGTGTCCGGCGACCTGTCGTCGGACATCGGTCTGCAGCATCAGCTCAGCCAGCTCACCAACCGGGCCTTCCCGGTCAGCATGACGGGCGGCGCGCTGGTCAGCGTGCTGGGGCTGTTGCGGGGCTCGGTGTTGCGCCAGGCGGTCGCCAGCGGCATCGCCATCGCCGTCGCGGCGGTTCCCGAGGGAATGCCGTTGGTGGCGACCCTGGCGCAAGCGGCGTCGGCGCGGCGACTGACGAAGTTCGGCGCGCTGGTGCGCGTTCCGCGTTCGGTGGAGGCGCTCGGCCGCATCGACGTCGTCTGCTTCGACAAGACCGGAACGCTCAGCCAGAACCGGCTGCGGGTGGCCGAGATCGTTGCGGCGCCGGGAACGTCGCGCGAAGAGGTACTGCGCTGCGCCGCGCACGCCGCGCCGGCGTCCAACGGCGGACCGCACGTGCACGCCACCGACGTCGCCATCGTCGAGGCCGCCGCGGCCGCCCCGTCCCTCAATGGGCACAACTCGAACGCACCCGTCGCGCACCTGCCGTTCCGCTCCGGCCGGTCGTTCTCCGCGTCCGTGACGGACACCGAGCTGGCCGTCAAGGGTGCGCCCGAAGTGGTGCTGGCGGCCTGCGGCAACGTGAGCCCGACCCTGGAGGAGACGGTCGCTGAGATGGCCGGCAGCGGCCTGCGGGTGATAGCGGTGGCACGGCGGCAGCTGAGCCCCGCCCAGGCGGCGGCCATCCAGCGGGAGCCCGACGACATCGCCGATTTCGCCCGGGACGGGCTGACCCTGACCGGGTTCCTGGGTTTGTCCGACACCCCCCGCGCCGAAGCGGCCGGCCTGCTCGCGGACCTGCGCCGGCTTTCGGTGGGCGTCAAGCTGATCACCGGGGACCATCCGATCACCGCCAAAGCCATCGCCGAGGAGCTCGGGCTGAGCGTGACGGCCGAACAGGTGATCAGCGGCGCCGAATGGGATGCGATGTCGCGCAAGGATCAGGAACACGTCGTGACCGAGCGGGTGATCTTCGCCCGGATGACACCGGAGAACAAGGTCCAGGTCGTTCAGACGCTCGAAAGCGCGGGCGTGCGCACCGCCATGGTCGGCGACGGGGCCAACGATGCCGCCGCCATCCGGGCCGCCACCGTCGGCATCGGGGTCGTCGCAGGCGGCAGCGACCCCGCGCACATGGCGGCCGACGTGGTGCTGGTCGACGCCCGCATAGAGGGCCTGCTGCACGCCATCGAGGAGGGCCGCCAACTCTGGCAGCGGGTGCAGGCCGCCGTGTCCGTGCTGCTCGGGGGCAACGCCGGCGAGGTGTTGTTCGCCATCGTCGGCAGCGCGATCACCGGGACCTCGCCGCTGAACACGCGGCAGCTGCTCCTGGTGAACATGATGACCGACGCGCTGCCGGCCGCGGCCCTCGCGGTGAGCAAGCCCAGCGGGCCGGTCGACCCGGGTATCCGGGGCCCCGATCAGCCCGCGTTGTGGCGTGCCGTCGCCATCCGCGGCGTCACCACGGCGGCCGCGACGACGGCGGCGTGGGCGATGGGAAGCGTCACCGGTCGCCCGCAGCGCGCCTCTACGGTCGCGCTGGTCGCCCTGGTGGGCGCCGAGCTGGGTCAAACGCTGCTGGATTCACATGCCCCGCTGGTGGTGCTCACCGCGGTGGGCTCGCTCGCGGCGATGGGGACGCTGATCAGCATCCCGGTGGTCAGCCAGTTGCTCGGCTGCACACCGCTGGGTCCAGTCGGCTGGGCGCAGGGGCTGGGATCAGCTGCCGCGGCGACCGTCGCGATCGGCGTTGCGAATCGTGCGCTGACGGGTCCGGACAAAGCGGCCGATGCACCCGCTGCGGTGCGCGAACCTCGACGACCCCGGCCCGCCATAGCAGCGCATAGAGTTCCAGTAACGGCACCTTCAGCACCAGAGCAATAGAGGAAACTAGCGGATCGCCCCCGGTGTCGGTCATCGTCGACATAGGTCCGACGGTGGTCCCGCCACCCGGCGAGTCGGCAAACCCTTCGTTACCGAAAGGCAAATGATGGCGGAAAAGAAGTCACGTAGGGGGACATCGCAGCGCGATGCGGTGCAAAAGATCCGCGAAGGCGAAACGTTCCACGTCAACCTTCCGGTGCTCGGTCAGATGGAGATTCCCCGCCCCGAGCAGCTGGCCTACTTCGGGGGCCTGGCCGCCCTGGCGGCGCTCGAACTCATCGATTGGCCGGTGGCCGTGGTGATCGCCGCCGGACACCTCCTGGCCAGCAACCACCACAACAAGCTCCTCGAAGAGCTCGGCGAGGCGATGGAAGAGGCCTGATAGCGGGTCAAGCGGTCCCGACATGGTCGAACCGCAGCGTGACCCGGGTGCCCCCCGCGGTGCGAAGCGTGTCGACGTGATCGGCCAGCCCGCCGATCAGGGTCAGACCCCGGCCGCGCCGCCGGCTGCGCAGGCTGGCCGAGGAATCGCCCACCCACCGCCCGGTGTCGCTGACCGTGACCGCGACCGTCTGCCGGCGCAGGAAGGCCTCCACCGACACCGTTCGGCGCGGCTCGCCTTCGCTGCCGTGCTCGATCGCATTGGTCACGGCCTCGCCGGTCGCCAGCAGGATGTCCATTTCGCGCTTCGGGTCGACGTTGATGCCGGCCAGCCATTTGTGTAACCGCTCGCGCGCCACGGGAATCTGCCCCGGCGCGGCCGTCACCACGGTGGCGAAGCTGCGCGGGGAATCGTGGCTCGGCCGCAACGCGAGCACGACGACGTCGTCGCGGTAGCCGGCGGGCGGGGCCATCCGGGACAGCAGCTCGGCACAGACCGCCTCGACCGGAAGGTCGACGCATTCCGCGGCCGCGGCCTTCAGGCGGCTGAGCCCGTCGTCGAGCGGCTCGCCGGCGCGCTCGATGAGCCCGTCGGTATAGAGCAGGATCAGGCTTCCCGGTGGCAGATTCGCCGTCGCGGTGGCATCGGAGGGATAGCTCTCGGCATGGTGTTCCTTGATGGCCACCGGCAGACGCCGCCCGGACCTCAGGAACACCGCGCGATGGTCGGGAAAGACCAGCAGCGGATAGGGGTGGCCGGCGCAGCTGTACCGGACGGTGGCGCAACCGGTGTCCGGTTCGGTCTCGACGAGCGCATAGGCCACCGTCGCGCAGCGCGCGCCCGCGACGCTGGCCCCGTATCGGTCCAGCGCCCCCAGCACCGCGCCCGGTTCGCCCGCGGTGAGGGCCGAGGCGGCCACCGCGGCGCGCAGCCTGCTCATCACGATCGCGGCGGCCAACCCGTGTCCGACGACGTCGCCCACCGATATCCCGACCCGGCCGGCGCGATCCAGCGGGGTAACCGAATACCAGTCGCCGCCGACACGCATCGCCTCACCGGCGGGCTGGTAAACGGCGGCCACCACCGCGGCGGTCGAGCCCCGGTCCAGATCCAGCAGATGCTCCTGGAAGTCGACGGCGATGCGGTGTTCGCGCGCCATGACGCGAACCCGGTCCAACGCCGAGGACGTCAGCTCGGCCATGCGGCTGAACGCGTCGAGTTCGGCGGCGTCGAACTGACGCGGCGCTGACCACAGCAGACCCAGCACGCCGATGACGCGGCCCGTGTGATCCCGCAACGGATGGGCGACGCAGGCCCGAACGCTGTCGGCGGTGTCCTGCACCGCGTGCTGGTAGCGCGGAGGCAGGTCGAACGTGTCCGTGATGACCATCGGCTCGCCGGTGCGCACGACGTCGGCCCCGACCACCGGCGAGTCGAGCTCGGTCACGTGGTAGCGGTCGCGCAATTCGCCGGGTAGGTCGCCGGCGTATTCGAACCGGATGTGGCGTTCGCCGTCGAGGACGCCGATCGTGACGGCGGCGGCATCGGCCGAGCCGAATGGCGACTCCAGCAAGGCATCCATGATCCCGGCGATCGAGTCGGTGGCCTGCAGAGCGGAGTCGAGGGGCACCAGATCGGAGGCCGCCGCCCGCCGCTGGCGGTCGCGCTCGCGGGCCACCGCGGACAGCCTCGACTTCACCCGGTCGATCAGCTCCTGGGATCGGAACGGCTTGGGGAGGTAGTCGTCGGCCCCACCGGCATAGCCCTCGTCGACCGCCTCCGCGCCGGCCCGGGCGGACAGCATGAGGACCGGCGTCGCCGCCAATTCGGGGTCCGCCCGGATGGCCGCCACCAGTCCGAAGCCGTCGACGCCCGGCATCATGACATCGGTGACGACCGCGTCCGGGCGCAGGCTTCGGGTCGCCGCCAGCGCCGACTCGCCGTCTGCGGCAAGGACCGTCTCCCAGTGGGGCGACAGCACCCGGTCGAGATGGTCCCGCATGTCGGCGTTGTCGTCGGCGATCAACACCAACTGTCGAGACCCCTCGGCCGCGGCCGCCGACGAGTCGCGTTCCGGAATCGGCGCCAGCCATTGGCGGGCCTCCGCCACGTACGGGTTGGTCTCGTCCAGCGGGCCGGCGAGTGACTGATCGGCCGCCGTGCCGGCAGATTGCGGCAGCCGGATGGTTACCGTTGTGCCGCAGTCCAATTCGCTGTCGATCTGCACGGTTCCGCTGTGCAGCTCGACAAGCCCGCGCACCAGCGAGAGCCCGATGCCGGTGCCCTCCACGCTGCGGCCGCGAAGGTTGTCGGCCCGGTAGAAGCGCTCGAACAGGCGGTCCAAGTCCTCGGCGGCGATCCCCACTCCGGTGTCGCGCATGGTGACGACGCAGTGCGCGGGTTCGGCCCGCACCTCGACCGAAATCGATCCCCGCAGAGTGTATTTGACCGCATTCGACAGGAGGTTCAGGACGATCGTCTCCCACATGCCCGGGTCGACGTCGGCCAGCACCGGGGAGCAATTCATCACGAGATCGAGCCCCGCCCGGTGGCACAGTTCGGTGAAAGACGATGCTATGTGGGCGGTCAGCGCGCCGACGTCGGTACACGCGAACTTCGCGTTCGCGCGGCCGGCCTCGATGCGGGAGAAGTCGAGCAGCGAGTCCACCAGGCGCTGCAGGCGCCGCGCGTTGCGGGCCGCCGTGCTCAGCCGGTCCGCCAATGCGCTTCCCGGCGCCGCCTCGGACAGCGCATCGTCGAGGGGCCCGAGCAGCAGCGTCAGGGGCGTGCGGAACTCGTGGCTGACGTTGGTCAGGAAAGCCGTTTTCACGCGGTCCAATTCGGCCAGCGCGTCGGCCCGGCGTCGCTGCTGTTCGTAGGAGACGGCGGAGGCGAACGCCGCGGACAGCTGGTCGGCCAGCAGTTGGCAGAACCCGCGGTACATCGAATCTAGGGGACGCCGCGGACTGACCCCGATCACCACCGCCCCGGCGTTCGAGGTTTCTCCCAGCGGCAACACCAGGGCCTGCCGGGGAGAGTTCTCGCCGAAACGCTCTGTGATGCCCGGGATTACGTCATCGAGCCGGTCGATGACCCGCGCGGCACGGGCACGTGGCGTCGTGTCCCAACCCCTGAGCTCGGACAGCGAGCGGGGCAGCAGCGGCAGGATCGACGGCGTGGCCCCCCGCAGTGTGCTGTCGCGCGCCGCCTCGTCGTCCGCCACGTAGACGGCAATGAACGGCAAGTCCAGCGGCTGCGCATCGCATACCGCGACGGTGCTGCTCACCGCGTCGTCGATGGCGTGCGCGTCCATCACGGCGGTCGCCACCGCGTTGAGCAGGTGGAGCCGACGCTCACTCAACACCCGGTCGGTCGTTTCGATCACCGGGCAGAAAACGGCGGTCACCGCACCGTCGCCGCCGATGATGGGGCTGTAGGTGAAGGTGAAATACCGCTCCTGGGACTGACCACCCGTGATGAGCGGCAGCATGAGGTCGTCGGACCAGGTCGCGACGCCGGTGTCCATCACGCTGGTGAGCATCGGGGAGATCTGCTCCCAGATCTCCCACCACACCTGCTCCGCGGGGCAACCCAGGGCCGCCGGGTGCTTGTCCCCCAGGATCTGCGCGTAGCCGTCGTTGTACATCAAGAACAAATTTTCCGGCCCTAACCAGAGCACGATGGGGAACCGCGAGGTCAGAGCGATCGCCACGGCCGCCCGCACCTCGGCCGACCAGTCCCGCGGCGACCCCAAAGGATGGTTGTCCCAGTCGAATTCGGCGAAGCGGCGGCCCATCTCACCGCCCAGTTCCACCGCAGCCGCCAAGTCGGCCGGCAGCGTCCGGTTCATTGCTGTCGCTTGTGCTGCAGAGCCTCGGGCAGCGTCGGGTAGATGTCGAAGATCCGATCCAGTTCGGTCACCTCGATCGGACGAAGCACTTGGTCGTTGTTCGCGACCAGGCGGACGGCCGTCCCGGCTTCCTTGCCTTCGTCGTGGCAGTCGAGCACGGCATTCAACGCCGCGCTCCCGAAGAAGTCGACGGCTTGCAGGTCGACGACGACCAGCCGGGCCGGGTGAGTCTCGGCCAGTTTGAGCGCGGCGGTCAGGTGAGCGGTTACCTCATCGACGGTACTGGAGTCGACGGCGCCCGTAACCCGCACGACGACCGCACCTTCGAGAGACTCATGTTCCACCGCCAACAACTCCAGTGCCTTTCACAGTCGACCGAATGCGCGGGATGCGCCGTTCGGAGTGTCCAGGAACACTAACTGTTTGCGGGCCGCCGCGTTCGCGTATTCCTCGGGTTATCCGGCAGACTCGGCGGATATCCGTTCATGCACGGTCAGCAGCAGATGATCGAACTGACTCTGCAGAGTTGCGGTCGAGCCCTCGATGGTAGTCACCTCGGTCAGCAGTTGCCGGGCCAGCGCGCGCAGCTTCACGTTGGTCTCTTGCGAGCGCCATTGCAGCACGCGGAAGGCCTGCTCGGCGCTGACCCGGTAGACGAACATCAGCACGCCCTTGGCCTGCTCGATCGCCGCGCGGTTTTCGAAGAGGTCCGGGAGGGCCTCGTCGAGCACCTCTTGCCGGGTCTCGTCGAAGGTGTTGGTGAGGTCTATGTAATAGCCCGCGGTGCCCACCACGGCGCCCGACTCGTCGTGCATGCGGTCGGCCACGACGATCGCGTCGTGCACTTTGCCGGAAGTGTCGAGGAACCGGTGCCGACTGGAGAAGGACTCCGCCGACTGCAGGGCGTAGTCGAGCACCTCCTGGACGTGCCGACGGTCGTCGGGGTGCTTGTGCGACAACAACAGCTTCGTCGTGGGCTCGACGGTGCCCGGTTCGTAGCCGTGCATCCTGGCCACCTCGTCGGACCACTCCCAGCGCTCACCGATGAACCAGAACCGGAAGGCGCCGACGTTGAGATAGCGGGCGACGGCCTCGACCGGGCTCAGCTGTGGGCCGCTGCAGGACGCGTCGGGTGTCGGCCCGTCCGTTTCCCCTTGCTCGTGCACGTTTGCATCCTCGCACTCGGGGGATCACACCGGCTACCGCCCTGACCAAAAAGGCCCGCCCACGTGCCAGGAGGTCCGAGGTGGGGGTAACGTCGCGTGCGGACCATCCAAAAACGCGGGAGCGCACGCCGAATGCGCTGAGAGGACGGCTCGGGGCCGTCGACCGTACGAACCTGACCGGGTAATGCCGGCGTAGGGAGATGAAAAAATGACCGATGTCCTTTCCCAAGCCGTCGAGGCTTCCGTCACCACGGGACCCATCGCAGGCAGCAGCAAGGCCTACCGCGACGTCGAGGGGTTCCCCGGCGCACGCGTCCCGTTCCGGCGCGTGCACCTGTCCACCGGGGACCATTTCGACCTCTACGACACCTCCGGCCCCTACACCGACGCGGAAGCGGTCATCGACCTGACGGCCGGGCTGCCGGCTCGGCCGGGCGTCGTCCGCGACCGCGGCACCCAGCTGCAGCGGGCCCGGGCCGGCGAGATCACCGCGGAGATGGCATACATCGCCGCCCGCGAGGACGTGCCCGCCGAGCTGGTGCGCGACGAGGTCGCCCGCGGCCGCGCGGTGATCCCCGCCAACCACAACCACCCCGAGATCGAACCGATGATCATCGGCAAGGCCTTCGCGGTGAAGGTCAACGCCAACATCGGCAACTCCGCGGTCACGTCCTCGATCGCCGAGGAGGTCGACAAGATGGTGTGGGCCACCCGCTGGGGCGCCGACACCATCATGGACCTGTCCACCGGCAAGAACATCCACGAAACCCGCGAGTGGATCCTGCGCAACTCCCCCGTCCCGGTCGGCACCGTGCCCATCTACCAGGCGCTGGAAAAGGTGAAGGGCGACCCGACGGAACTGACGTGGGAGATCTACCGCGACACCGTGATCGAGCAGTGCGAGCAGGGCGTGGACTACATGACCGTGCACGCCGGCGTGCTGCTGCGGTACGTGCCGCTGACCGCCAAGCGGGTCACCGGCATCGTGTCCCGCGGCGGGTCCATCATGGCGGCCTGGTGCCTGGCTCATCACCGGGAGTCGTTCCTCTACACCAACTTCGAGGAGCTCTGCGACATCTTCGCCCGCTACGACGTCACCTTCTCGCTCGGTGACGGGCTGCGGCCGGGGTCGATCGCCGACGCCAACGACGCCGCGCAGTTCGCCGAGCTGCGCACCCTGGGCGAGTTGACGAAGATCGCGAAAGCCCGTGGCGCGCAGGTGATGATCGAGGGACCGGGACACGTCCCGATGCACAAGATCGTCGAGAACGTGCGGCTGGAAGAGGAGCTGTGCGAGGAGGCCCCGTTCTACACGCTGGGTCCGCTGGCCACCGACATCGCTCCGGCCTACGACCACATCACCTCGGCGATCGGCGCGGCGATCATCGCCCAGGCCGGCACCGCGATGCTGTGCTACGTGACGCCCAAGGAACACCTGGGGCTGCCGGACCGCAAGGACGTCAAGGACGGTGTGATCGCCTACAAGATCGCCGCCCACTCCGCGGACCTGGCGAAGGGGCATCCGCGCGCCCAAGAGCGCGACGACGCCCTTTCGACCGCGCGGTTCGAGTTCCGCTGGAACGACCAGTTCGCGTTGTCGTTGGATCCCGACACGGCAAGGGAATTCCACGACGAGACCCTGCCGGCCGAACCCGCCAAGACGGCGCACTTCTGCTCGATGTGCGGGCCCAAGTTCTGCTCCATGCGGATCACCGCCGACGTTCGGGCCTACGCTGCGGAGCACGGACTCGACAGCGAGGAGGCGATCGAGGCCGTCATGAGCGAGGGCATGGCCGAGAAGTCGCGCGAGTTCGCCGAGCACGGCAAGCGGGTGTACCTGCCGATCACCCAGTGAGCTACCTCCCGCTGGCTCCGCCGGGCACCACGCCGCTGCGGGTGCTGTCCATCGCCGGATCCGACTCGGGGGGTGGCGCGGGAATTCAGGCCGACATGCGCACCATGGCGCTGCTGGGCGTGCATGCCTGCGTGGCGGTTTCCGCGGTCACCGTGCAGAACACGGTGGGCGTCAAGGGGTTTCACGAGGTTCCTCCCGACGTCGTCGCCGATCAGATCGAGGCGGTGGTCACCGACATCGGCGTCCAGGCCGCCAAGACCGGGATGCTTGCGTCGTCTCCGATCATCGCCGCGGTGGCCGACACGTGGCAGCGGCTGGGGTTGACGGTGCCGCTCGTCGTCGATCCGGTGTGCGCATCCATGCACGGCGACGCACTGCTGGAGGCGTCCGCCCTGGATGCCCTTCGCTCACAACTGTTTCCGTTAGCCACCCTGGTCACGCCGAACCTCGATGAGGTGCGACTGCTGGTGGGCATCGATGTGGTGGACGCGGAGTCACAGCGGGCGGCCGCCAAGGCGCTGCACGCGCTGGGACCGCGTTGGGCGCTGGTCAAGGGCGGACACCTGCGGTCATCCGACCGCAGCTGCGACCTGCTTTACGACGGCGCCTCCTGCTACGAATTCGATTCGGAACGGTTGCCCGGCGGCAACGACCACGGCGGCGGCGACACGCTGGCCACGGCCATCGCCTGCGCGCTGGCGCACGGCTTCACCGTGCCCGACGCGGTCGGGTTCGGGAAGCGATGGGTCACCGAATGCTTGCGCGCCTCCTATCCGTTGGGCCATGGCCACGGCCCCGTGTCCCCCTTGTTCCGGCTGTCATGATTGCCCGCCTTTCCCCCGCAACCGGGTGGTGCCCCCACCTCGGTCCGTTCCGGACCGCATCGTCAGCGGGCGCATCATGAACCTCGACCAGATCGCGGGCATCGCACACGAACCCGACGGGCCGCCCGCCGGGGTGGTGGTGCTGACCCATGGGGCCGGCGGCAACCGGGATTCCCCGCTCCTGCAGCAGGTTTGCGACGAATGGGCGCGGCGCGGCTGGCTCGCCGTCCGGTACAACCTGCCCTACCGTCGGCGCCGTCCCACCGGACCGCCGTCCGGCTCGGCCGCCGCCGACCGCGCCGGGATCGTCGAGGCGATCACGCTGTGCCGCGGCCTCGCCGACGGCCCATTGATCGCCGGCGGGCATTCCTATGGTGGTAGGCAGACGTCCATGGTGGTGGCCGCCCGCGAGGCATCGCCTATCGAAGTGGACATGTTGACGCTGTTCTCGTATCCGGTGCATCCCCCGGGGAAGCCGGAGCGGACCCGCACCGAACACCTGCCCGACATCAGGGTGCCAACCGTGTTCACGCACGGGACGTCGGATCCCTTCGGCACGCCCGACGAACTGCGCGTCGCCGCCGCGCTGGTCACCGGTACGACCGCCGTCGTCGAGATCGCCGGCGCGCGACACGATCTGCGCTCCAAGACGCTGAACGTGGCGGCGCTGGCCGTCGACGCCGCCCTGCAGCTGCTCGGACGCAATTAGACAGTTTGGACTTATCAGTTTAGACTGATTTTGTGGACGGAATCGCCGAGTCAGCGGCTGCGGCAGCCCGCGACCTGCGGGTGATGTTCAGTCGGCTGCGACGCCAGTTGAGGGACCTCGCCACCGACAGCGACTTGACCCCCTCACAGACCGCGGTGCTCAACCGGCTTTGGAAAGAGGGCGCCTCATCGGCGAGCGTCCTGGCTTCAGCCGAACGGGTACGTCCACAGTCCATGGCCACGATAGTGGCCGCCCTCGGGCAGCGGGGGCTCATCGAGCGCACGCCCGACCCTGAAGACGGGCGGCGGCAACTGATTTCGCTGACTGCGGCGGGTCGGCGGCGCGCCGAGAGTAACCGACAGGTACGGGAGGAGTGGCTGGCACGCGCCATCCACGAGCGGTATTCCGAACGCGAACGTCGCGTCATCCTCGACGCGCTAACGCTGCTCGAGCGCTTGACCGAATAATGAAAGGGCAAGGGCTGCAATGGAAGTAGGACTGCACTTCATCGATTTTCTACCCGGCGACCCGGCGGCACTGGGTCCGACGCTGGCCGATGCGGCCAAGGCCGCCGAGCAGGGCGGGGCGACGCTGTTCACGCTCGCCGACCACTTCTTCCAGATGGAGGCCATGGGACCCGCCGAGGACCCGTTCCTCGAGGGCTATACGTCGCTGGGTTTCTTGGCCGGGCAGACGACCAAGATCGAGCTGAGCCTGCTGGTCACGGGGGTCACTTATCGCTATCCGGGCTTGTTGGCCAAGGCGGTCACCACACTGGACGTCTTGTCGCAGGGCCGCTCGATGCTGGGGCTCGGCGCCGCCTGGTACGACCGTGAGCACGCCGCCCTCGGCTTTCCCTATCCGCCGGTGAGTCAGCGCTTCGAGATGCTCGAAGAGACGCTGCAGATCTGCAGGCAGATGTGGAGCGAGGACAACGGGCCCTACCAGGGCAAGCATTACCAGTTGGCGGAGACAATCTGTGAGCCGCAACCGATCCGGCGCCCTCCCATTCTGATCGGCGGCGACGGCGAGAAGAAGACGCTGCGCCTGGTGGCGCAGTACGCCGACGTCTGGAACAGCACCGCCAGCGACCCCGACACGCTCGAGCACAAGATCGAGGTGCTGAACCGCCATTGTGACGCGGTCGGCCGAGACCCGAGCGAAATCCGCAAGACGGTGGGCTTTTTCGTCAATCCCTTCGACGACCTCGATGGCTACTTCAAGACCGTCGAGCGCTACGGCGAACTCGGCGTAGAGATGGTCAATGCCGGGCCTTTCCCCGGCAACCCCGATCCGGTCGGCTTCATCCGCCGGCTCGGTGACGAAGTGATACCCAAGCTCGCCCAGATCGGTTGACAGCGCAGGCTTTCGGTCATCCCGGATAGCGGGAGAAGCACGCGTCCATGTTGCCGGTCACGCCGCCGCGGAACGCCGCTATCCGGGTGAAACCGGCCGGCACGCTGGTGCCGTCCGCGTCACTCGCGACGAGGTGGTTGGTGAGCAACCCGGCGACCGCTTCGTCGAGATCGCCGGCCGTCAGCAGCAGCTGCTTCTGCGACGACAGTTCGATGGGTTCGGCCATCTTGCGATGCACCACGCCCGTCAGGCACGCCGTGCGTAGCGCGGTCCACGGGCTTTGCATGGCCAGCTCGCGTTCGTGCTGCACGGCCAGCGCGTACCGCGACATCACGGCCGAGAGCGCGGTGTCGTCGCCCTGCGGCAGCGTTTGTTCGTTCTCGTCGGCGACCTTTCCCATCGCCGCCAGCTTCGGCAGATCGATCACAATCGTGTTGGTGGCCGGGCAGTAGGACGCCGGCGGGCTGGCCTTGGCGTCCGGGCAATCGGCGGCCTGGTAGGACAATGCCGGCGGATTCTTCGGGGAGAACACCTTTCCCAAGAGTTCCATCAGCGTCGACAGGGTGTCCTGGTCGATCTGGACCTCACCGGTTTCCGGGTTCCCGGTGCTGTTGTCGACGCGCAGGGCGTTGGGCAGGTCGCCGCGACGCTGGCTGATCTCCTTCTTGTCGATCGCCGCGCAGGCCGAGGCGCCGTCGATGAAACCCATTTGGAACGCGCTGATCCGGTCCAGGGCCGACCCGTGTTCGTCGTCGTTCTCGGTGTCGCTGTCCATCACCGGGTCCCGGGTGGTGATGATCCCCGCCAGCACGTGGTCCAGGCCATCGGCGGTGCTCAGCGTGAACCGCGGCGATTTACCGTCGGCGACCCAGAACAGGTAGACGCCCGCGAAGCAGTCGGCCTGCTGCTCGCGCACGATCGTGGGATCGCGTCTGGTCACCAGCTTCGCCATGGTCTGCAAGGCGTGGCCGAATTCGTGGGCCAGCACGCCGTTGACGGACATGTCGCCGAAATACCGTTGCGCGACGGGCATGAACACCCCGCGGTCCCAGGCGATCAAGTTGCAGCGCGACGTGAAGAAGGCGTTGACGAGTTTATAGGTGTCGTTGTGGCAAACGATGGGGCTGGACGGTTGGTTGGAGTTATACGACACCATCTTGCCAACCGGGACGAAGTCGCCTTTCAACGATTGGCTATAGACCGACTTCCAATACTCCTCGATGTCGTTGACCGATAGCAACGCCAGCTTGTCGATCTCGCCGTTGTCGGTATTGACGACCGTGCCGGTGGGAGCGGGTGCGTTCGAGCGGATCCCGCTGGGGCCGTTGGTCGCGGGCAGGCCGCCCACCCGGAACGGGTCGTTGAGCATCGACAGCGCCCGTCCGTCGACGAAGGATGCGCACCCGGCCACCACGATTGCCGCCGCTGCGCAACTGAAGGCCGCCCGCAGCAAGGCGGCCGCCCTGCGCGGACGGCCACCGGCCAGCTGACGTCGATTGCGCGCAGGGCTATTCATACCAACCTCATCCCGACCGGCTACAGGGCAGCACCAAAGGGTCTCATTCTAGAGCGCTTGGCTAACCCTGACAGTCCGAATGAAGGCCGCGGTTCAACGCCAGCCCCGGCGACAGCAGCGCGGGGTTGCGGACGGCTTGCCCGTTGCGGAACGGCAGACGCCGGGCAAGTTTCATATTCGGACGAGCGAACACCAGGGCGCCTTCAAAGGGCGCGCCCTGGCGCGTGCGCTAGGGGCGCGGCGTCGGCGTGGGCGTTTGCTGAGGTCCCATCGAACCACCCGGACCCACTCCGCCGGGCCCCATCATGCCGGGCCCCATCATGCCGCCGGGCCCCATCATGCCGCCGGGGCTCATCATCGGGCAGGTGCCGCCACGCCCGCCGCCGTAGCCGTGGTGCCAGCCGTAACGGTCACCCGCGGCCGCGCCCAAGAAGAGGCCCGTAAAGAAGATCACCGCGACGACGAAGACGACGCCGGCGACGATGACCACCCACGCGACCACTTGATTCAGCCGACTGTGCGCGCCGAATCGATGCCCGTCCCCGGGGAGGCCGGTCACGGTGGTCGGTCCGACGCTGGATTCAGGATTTTGCGTCATGCCCCAAAAGATGGCACGAATATACCCACGGGGGGTAGGGACCATTGGCCCTAGAATGGGCGTTACCTATGTGGTCGGCTTGCCGGATGGCTGGACTGACTCGGCGGGCGGCCCTTGCCGCGCTCGGCGCGGGCAGCATCCTGGGTCTGGCACATCTGCGTCCCCGCGTCTTTCGGCCTCCTTCGACGGCTATCCGCCTCACGGACGGGGGCGGTTTCATGGGCGCCGGCCATATGGACATGAGCCGCTACATGGAGATGTTCATGCGGCACGGCGAAATCGACCGCATCGTCGAGGACATTCCCGGCGGTGTTCGCACCACCACCGAATCGACATCGCCAGACCTGACTGCTCAACTGCAAGAGCATGTTTCGAGCATGTACGCCCACCTCGATCAGGGAACCGAAATCCGTTGCACGAGCCAAAGCCTGCCGACCCTTTTCCGTCGTGCCGGCGGCTACCGGCGGCAGCTCACATTCACGCCGAAAGGCGTGATCGCCGAGGAGACCGCCGACGATCCGGCCCTCACCGATGTCATCCGTGCGCACGCGCGCGAGGTCACCGGTTTCGTGCGGGACGGGATGCCGGCCATGATGCAACAGATGATGGGTCCGGGCGGGATGGGCTGCGGACGAATGATGGGCCCTCGCAGGCCTTGACGCCCAACGCCTTAGAAGGGTGGGGGTTCGTCGTCTGGGGGCTGTCTCTTATACACATCT